>USGH01000010.1 GCA_900554225.1 uncultured Eubacteriales bacterium
GCCGCTTCTTTTCATCCGATGTGCGCGATAGAAAATCCGGCATCCGCAAGGTCAGCGTTCTTGTGCCGCGTAAGATCTCCCAGCCGCTCTCGGTGACGGACAGGATCCCGTAATCGCCGTGCCGTTCCAGAAATCCACCCGAAACCAACGCGCCGGACAGCCATTCGAGATAACCCCTGTCGCATTCCTTCATGATCCCGTAGGTGCGCAGCGAATCGAGTCCGGCATCCTTGATTTTTTTCGTCTGGCTCCCGGTCAGAACGGCGATTACGGTCACGGCGGTATAACGGCTCTGCATACGGACGACGCAGGAGAGAAATTTCTGTGCGTCCACGGTGGCGTCGATCGGAGTGGAAGCGGTCAGACAATGGGAGCAGTTGCCGCAGTCCTCCATCCCCGCTTCGCCGAAATACCGCAGGATCCGGGAGCGCAGACAGTCCGTGGAGCTGCCGTAGTCGTACATATCGTTCAGTCGGCGCAGATTCCGGTCGATGAGCGCGCCCTGCACCTCCGGCGGGATGGAGGGATCCGTGTTCGGACGGGTGATGAGACTGCGCAGGGTGTAAATATCGCTCGGGGAAAAGAGCAGCACACAATCGGCAGCGGCACCATCCCGACCGGCACGACCGGCCTCCTGGTAGTAGCTTTCCAGATCCTTCGGCATATTGTAATGGATGACAAAGGATACGTTCGATTTGTCGATCCCCATGCCGAACGCGTTGGTTGCGACCATGATCGTCTTGCGGTCGTAGAGAAAATCGTCCTGATTGCGCCGCCGTTCCTCCTCCGATAGTCCTGCGTGGTAGCGGGTGGCCGCATATCCGCTGCTTTGCAGAAAGGCGCAGACTTCCTCAACGGTTTTGCGGGTCATGCAGTAGACGATCCCGCTTCTGCCCTTGTATTTTTCGAGCAGATGCAGCAGCTCCTCGTTCCGGTTCTGTGCGCGGATCACGCCGAAATAGAGGTTCGGACGATCGAAGCCCGTGACGCAGGTGAAAGGCTCCCGGAGGCAGAGCAGGGAGATGATGTCGGCACGCACGTTTTCCGCGGCAGTGGCGGTAAAGGCAGCGACGACCGGACGGTGCGGCAGAGAAGCGACAAATCCGGCGATCCGTCGGTAGCTCGGGCGGAAATCCTGTCCCCATTGGGATACGCAGTGCGCCTCGTCCACAGCAATGAGCGAGATCGGCAGGTGGGCACAGAGCGCGCAGAATTCCATGGAATCGAGTCGTTCCGGCGCAACATAGACGAGCTTGTAGGAACCGCTTGTCATGCCGTCGAGAACACTTCGGTATTCCGCGGCGGACAAGGTGCTGTTGCAGAACGCGGAGGGGATCGACAGCGCGTTGAGGGAGCGGACCTGATCCTGCATCAGGGAGACAAGGGGCGAGATCACAAGCGTGATGCCGGGAAGCACCATCGCCGGGATCTCGTAGCAGAGGGATTTCCCGGCACCGGTGGGCATCACGCATAAGGCGTCCTTTCCGGACAGGATCGCGCCGACCGCCTCCTCCTGCCCGCGCCGGAAGGTGTCGTATCCGAAATATTCCCGCAGGATCTCTCGCGCCGTCTCCATGCCCACCCCGCTGTTCATCATCCATATGCCTTCTTTCCCGAAAAAATGTGTCGCCGGTTTTCTATGTTATATATTATAGCAAATTGCAGCGCAAAAAGCAACGGACTACAGATACAGACGATCTCTGAAAACATCGTCGAAATTGCGTCGGTACACGGCATATAAATTGTGTAAAACGCTAAATAGATGAAAAAATCCACTCAAAAAAGAAAAAACCATTGACAAATATTAAAAACTGTGGTACACTGTCGTTCCTTACCCGCTCAAAACGGGCATGGAAAAACACTACAACAAATAAAGGCGGTGAGAAGATGATTGTGTTATCGGGTATTTCCAAAACCTTTCGTGTGGCGAAGCGGAATGCGGGGATGCGTGAGGCGATGCGCGCGCTGTTCCACAGGGAATACGAGGAGATCCACGCGCTGTCCGACGTATCGTTCCGGATCGGCGACGGGGAGATGGTCGGCTATATCGGTCCGAACGGGGCAGGGAAGTCGAGTACGATCAAGGTGATGAGCGGCATACTCTATCCCGACTGCGGTGAATGCGTCATAGACGGCAGGATCCCGTGGCGGGACAGGCAGGCGCACGCGGCGCACATCGGGGTCGTATTCGGGCAACGCTCACAGCTCTGGTGGGATGTCCCCGTGATTGACTCCATGGCACTGCTCTCGGACATTTATCGACTGCCGCCTGCGGTGTACCGTTCGTCTCTTGCGGAATTGACGGAGCTGCTCGACCTGTCGGAGATCCTGCGCACGCCGACCAGACAGCTCTCGCTCGGGCAGAGAATGCGCTGTGAGATCGCCGCCTCTCTGCTCCATCGCCCGTCGATTCTGTTCCTCGATGAGCCGACGATCGGATTGGACGCGGTGTCCAAGCTGGCAGTGCGCGCCTTCATCCGCAAGATCAACCGGGAGCGCGGCACAACGGTGATCCTGACCACACACGATATGCAGGATATCGAAGCATTGACGGAGCGGATCCTTCTCATCGGCAGCGGTAAGATTCTCCTTGACGGATCGCTGACGGAGCTGAAAAACCGCGTGACCCGCGTGCGTACCATGAAGATACGCTATGGCGGCGGAGAATTGCCGGTGATCCATGGCGTGACGGTCACGGAAAACCGGGAAGGTCATGCCAGGCTCGCGGTGGACACGGGTACAGTCGGCATATCGGAAGTGATCGCCGCATTGTCCGCGCGCTTGAATCTGACGGATCTGTCCGTGGAGGGCGTGTCTGCGGAGGAGCTGGTCGTGGGACTGTACCGGGAGTTTGCGATATGAGAAAATACTGGACCTTTTTTCGTATCCGGTTTCTGGGCGGACTTCAATACCGTATTGCCGCGCTTGCCGGAGTGGCGACGCAGTTTGCGTGGGGCGGGCTGTCCCTGCTTCTGTATGCCGCCTTCTACCGTGCGGAGCCCGATGCGTTTCCCATGACATATTCCGCGTTTTCCACCTACATCTGGCTCCAGCAGGCGTTTCTCGCGTTTTTCATGACGTGGTATTACGACACGGAGCTTTTGTCCTCCATCCAGAACGGAACAGTGGCATATGAGCTGACAAGACCGGTGGATCTTTATGGCATGTGGTTTACCCGGTGTATCGCGGTGCGTGCGTCGAGAGCCGTGCTGCGGTGCGTACCGGTGCTGCTTGTCGCCTCGCTTCTGCCGTATCCGTATGGGATCGGGCTGCCGTCGGATTTCCTGCACGGCGTACTGTTTCTGTGGGCGATGCTCCTCGGCGTATGCTGCCTGACCGCGTTCAATATGCTTGTGTACATCACCTGCTTCTATACCGTCAACCCGACCGGGGTACGGATGGCGGCGGTTTCCATTGCGGATTTCTGTACAGGCTCGGTCATTCCGCTTCCGTTTTTGCCGGATTCGATCCGTCGGTTGCTCGAATGGACGCCGTTTGGCGTGATGCAGAATGTGCCGTATCGGGTCTACAGCGGCGATCTGGCGGGCGGCGAGATGTGGCGGCTCGTTCTGATGCAGCTCGTCTGGACCATGGCGATGGTGCTGCTCGGCAGGCTCTGGATGCGTCGGTCTCTCCGGCGTGTCGCGGTGATGGGAGGCTGATGATGCTGTATTTCCAGTATTTTCTCACCCATCTGAAAAGCCAGATGCAGTATAAAACCTCCTTCTTTCTCACTACGGCCGGACAGTTTGTCACATCGTTTTCCACGTTCCTCATGACCTATTTCCTCATGCGCCGTTTCCATACCGTGGACGGCTTTGCCATGGAGGAGGTGCTGATCTCCTACGCGGCGGTGCTGATGGCGTTTTCGATCGCGGAGTGCTTTTTCCGGGGCTTTGACCGCTTCTCCGGGATGCTCGCGAACGGGGAATTCGACCGGATCCTGCTGCGGCCGCGCGGTGTGATTTTGCAGGTGCTGTGCGCGAAGATCGAGTTTTCCCGTATGGGGCGGTTTCTGCAGGCACTCATCACGTTTGTCGTCATCCTGCCGCGCTGCGGGATCGAATGGACGCCCGGTCGTGCCGCGGTGCTTTTGTGGATGATCGCAGGCGGCACAGCGCTCTTTGCGGGACTGTTCACGGTCGGAGCCGCGCTCTGCTTTTTCACGACGGAGGGACTGGAGATCATCAACATTTTCACGGACGGCGGCAAGGAATTCGGCGTGTATCCGCTCTCCGTGTACGGACCGGTGATCCTGCGCTTCTATACCTTTGTCGTGCCGCTTGCGATGTGCCAGTATTATCCGCTTCTCTGGCTGACCGGACGGAGCGCGAATCCGTGGTTTGCCGCGGCGCCAATCTGCGGGTTTTTCTTCTGGATCCCGGCGTACCTCCTTTGGAGGGTCGGTGTGCGGCACTATGTATCTACCGGTTCCTGAGGGAGAAATCGGGATCACGCGCGGGAGGCGATGGTGCAGCGGATGCGGCGTAGCTCCGACAGTTTTGCGCATAAACGAATATTTGGCTCCTGAAATCCGTTGTTTTTGCCTGAATCCGGACAAAAGCGGCGGATTTTTCCTTGACATCCGGTATGAACGGCGGTATAATAAGGAAAAACAATGGTTGAGGACGTCTTCACGGATTGTCTGGCACATGGTGTCGGCTGCCGCGGAAACACAAACGATATTCGGGATCGCTGAGCCATAGAAAGACGAGGAATGAAAAGATGAAGAAAACCGTATTGCAGCGTTATGCCCATCTGATCGCCAAAACAGGCGTGAATGTACAGCCCGGTCAGGAGGTTGTGGTGCGTGCCGGACTCGATCAGCCGGAATTTGTACAGATGGTCGTGGAGGAATGCTATAAGCTCGGCGCGTCGCTTGTCACCGTGGACTGGGAATATCAGCCGCTTGCCAAGACCCGCTATCGTTACGCAAAGACAAATGTGCTTGCGAAGGTCGAGGAATGGGAGCTTGCGAAGATCAAGCACCGCGTGGAGACCCTGCCGGCGATGATCTATCTCGAATCCGAGGATCCGGACGGACTTGCCGGAATGAATCAGAAGAAATTCGCCGCCGTCCAGCAGAAGCGGTACCCGATCCTCAAGCCGTTCCGCGATGAAATGGAGAACAAGTACCAGTGGTGCATTGCCGCCGTTCCGGGGAAGAAGTGGGCGAAAAAGGTCTTCCCGGAGCTGCGTGTATCCGCCGCGGTCGAGAAGCTGTGGGAAATGATCCTAATGACCTCCCGCGCCGACGGAGAAGATCCGGTTGCCGCATGGGACGCACACAACGCGGATCTCGCCGCAAGATGCGAATACCTCAACAATCTGCATCCGGTCGAGCTGCGCTATCATTCCAAAAACGGCACCGATTTTACGGTGGGACTGATTCCGGAAGGACAGTTTGAGGGCGGATCGGCAAAGACGCTCTCCGGCACCGTCTACAATCCGAACATCCCGTCCGAGGAGGCGTTCACCTCGCCGATGAAGGGCAAGGCAGAAGGAACCGTTGTTGCCACCAGACCGCTCTCCTATCAGGGACAGCTCATTGAGAATTTCTCCCTCACCTTCCACGAGGGTAAGGTCGTCTCCTTGCAGGCGGAAAAGAATCAGGCACTGCTGGAGAAAATGGTCGCCATGGATGAAAACTCCTGCTATCTTGGCGAATGCGCACTTGTGCCGTATGACTCGCCGATCCGCAATTCCGAGGTCACGTTCCTGAACACCCTGTTCGATGAAAACGCCTGCTGCCATCTCGCGCTCGGTATGGGCTTTGCCGAATGCATCCGCGGCTATGAAACCAAAACCCTTGAGGAATGCCGTGCGCTCGGGGTCAACGATTCCATCATCCACGTGGACTTCATGATCGGCTCGGAGGATCTCTCTATCGACGCCGTGGACGCGGAAGGAAAGCTGCACCCGATTTTCCGGGACGGCAACTGGGCGTTCTGAGACAACGGCAAAACGTATTTTCATGCGGTGAATAAAGGAAAATGGAGCAGACGGGGCGAATCATGAAGGAAAAATGTATGCACCGGCCGCCCGGACTGCATGAAAAGAGAATTATTATACAGAATGAACTATGATATTCTCTGTAAAACTGTAGAAAAATGAAAATTACAGAGAAAATCAAAAATAAACATTGACAAAACGGTGTCGAGTCGGTATAATATTGCTAAGTGGTGATTGAAGGGCGATATTTTCCTGCATTCCCGCCGTCCTCATGCAGCCATAAAACCCATTTCTGTCCCTGAAAACGACAGAAATCCCTATCTCTCCTGCATCGTCGGGAGAAAGATTATGCAAATTTATCCCCCGGCGCTGTTGTAAGGATACCCCGGCAAATGTCCCAATCGACAAACCGAACGCAAGGTTCGGGGAGCCGAAAAACTATCCTGTATTCTTTTCCGATGAGGAATGAATAACAATTTTTCCAAAGGAGAACATTATGAAATTCAAGAAAAGCATGACGCTCATTCTCGTAGCCAGCATGCTTGTTGGCTCTCTGGCGTCCTGCGGCAGCAAGACGACCAACAATGCAGGCAGCATCGACCTCGACAAGTATGCCGGCATGGATTACGATGACGCTTCCTCTGCAATCTACAACGACGTACTCGGCGAATTCTACACCGAATACCAGGAAGCTAAGGAAGAGACCAACGTTTCTGCAAGATATGCAAAGATGGCACTCGCAGAAGCTAAGCTTCTTGAAACTGCCGTAATGCTGCCGATCTACTCTAAGGGCGGTAATTACGCGGTTTCCAGAGTTGCTCCATATACCATCGACTATACTCTGTGGGGCAACGATATGGAACGGTTCCATCAGGCACTTGTAGCTTCCGATTTCATCACCTCGGAAGACAGAGCTGAGATGAAAGCAAAGTGGGCTGAACTGAAGGGTACCGGCACTTACCTGGACTGGGCAAAGGAATTCCTCACCGGTAAGGGCTACACCCTGAAGGATACCTACACCATCGCATATGCCACCGACCCGACCACCTGGGACACGCACGCTACTTCCCGTTCCGCTGACTCCGAAGCCATCGTTAACACCTATGACGGTCTGATGGAATACGACGTGGAAGGGGTCCTGCAGCCTGCTCTCGCAGAAAGCTACACGGTTTCCGATGATGGTCTGACCTATACCTTCAAGATTCGCTCCGGTGCTACTTGGGTGGATTCTCAGGGCAGAAAAGTAGCGGATGTTACTGCTGATGACTTTGTTGCCGGTATGCAGCACATGATGGACGCTATGGGCGGTCTGGAATACCTGGTCGAAGGCGTTATCGTCAATGCAAGCGAATATATCGGCGGCACTGTTACCGACTTCAGCCAGGTTGGCGTTAAGGCGGTAGATGACAATACCCTGGAATATACGCTTGTTGCTCCGTGCTCTTACTTCGTAACCATGCTTGGCTACGGTGTATTCGCTCCGATGTCCAGAACCTACTATGAATCCATGGGCGGCAAGTTCGGCGCAGATTACGATCCGTCCGCTGAAAGCTACCTCTACGGTAAGGATTCCAACTCCATCGCATATTGCGGTCCGTATCTGGTAACTAACGCAACTGCAAACAGCACAATCGTATTCACTGCAAACGATTCCTACTGGAACAAGGACAACATCAATATCAAGACCCTGACATGGCTCTACAATGATGGCTCTGAAGCCACCAAGGCGTACAACGACGCGGTTGCCGGCACGATCGATGGTTCTGGTCTGAACTCCTCCTCCCTCGAACTGGCAAGAGAAGATGGCAACTTTGATAAGTATGGCTATATCGCCTCTACGGACGCTACCTCCTATATGGCATTCTACAACATCTATCGTTCTGCATACGCAAATGTTCAGGATTCCACTAAGGTTGTTTCTCCTCTGACCGAAGAACAGAAGTCTCTTGCTAAGGCTGCTATGGCAAACGTTCACTTCCGCCGTGCAATCTCTTATGCAGTAGACAGAGGTTCCTACAACGCACAGTCCGTTGGTGAAGATCTGAAGTATACTTCTCTCCGCAATACCTATACTCCTGGTAACTTCGTATACCTGGAAGAAGATGTAACGGTTGATGTCAACGGTAAGTCTACCACCTTTAAGGCTGGCACCGCTTATGGTGTAATTCTTCAGGCACAGCTTGATGCGGACGGCATTGCTATCAAAGCATATGACAAGAACGCAGACGACGGTGCAGGCTCCAGCGATGGTTATGACGGCTGGTACAATGTTGAGAATGCTAAGGCTGAGCTTGAACAGGCGATCAAGGATCTGAAGGATGCAGGTATCACCGTGGATGCTTCCAATCCGATCTATATTGATCTTCCTTACTTCAGCGCAAGCACCAGATGGACCAACATGGCAAACGCATATAAGCAGTCTGTTGAATCCACTCTCGAAGGCAAAGTTATCGTGAATCTCGTTGCCTGCGCAGATGCTGATGAATGGCAGAATGCAGGCTACTACACTGAAAATGGTGCAGAAGCCAACTATCACGTATACGACCTCTCCGGTTGGGGTCCTGACTACGGTGATCCGTCTTCGTACCTTGACACCATGCTGCCCGATTACGCAGGCTACATGACCAAGTGCATTGGTATTTTCTAATTCCGATCCGACAAAAGAAGCTTAAGATGTGAATGGCAGGAGGATGGGCTCTCGGGCTCATCCTCTTGCGGTATATGCGAGTCACGAATTATGACAAAATATTTTTTGAAGAGGCTTTTACATGGTCTTGTTTCCATCGTGATTGTAGTGGCAATCATCATGATTCTGATTTACTCTCTGATGAACCGGGATCAGGTGTTTGCATCGGATACAGTTTTTACACACATGGCAAATAATGCGAGAGAAGCGTACAAGTACCGCAAATGGGAAGAGTATGGCTATCTCGATTATGTTACCTATACGGAGTGGCTGAATAGTCAGAGCCGCGAAGGTGTCATTGATGAAACCGCGCGTACTGAAGCCGCTCAAATCGCCAACAAACCTGCCGCCGATTCCGATTTGGTGAAACAATATGTAAACCAGTTTACGGATTATTATGAATCTAAAGGGTATACAGTAGTCCGTTTGGATGCGAAGATGCAGGGTAAAACAAAAAAGTATGCAAATGGTGGTGCGCCGCAGCTTTTTGCATATAAGGATGTTCCACTGTATCAGCGTATGGCGAAGTATTTTGCCAGCATTATCCAAATTGACAATATTCATAAAGTTGAAGGGGACCTGAATGGAAAACGTGGGTTGTCCTTTACACTATATGATCCCGTGTATGGTGGTGAACGGTTTTCTCCTGCAATTATCGGAAATGGTACAAAGAATAAATACCTTTTATACTTTGACGATTCGTTCCCCTATCTCCATCAAAACCTTATCAGCATCAATCTGGGAACTTCTTATACTGTAAATACAGGCACAGATGTATTTGTCACCATGACGCAGACACAGGGCTCCTATGTAAAATCCTCTGTCACTTTTCCGACAGGACTTACGGAAATGAGCGCAGATAACCTGCATACCGCTATGTATCAGCCCGATTCCCTGACGGGTAATACACTGAATCAGGAGCGTTTTACGGATAATTACACAAACGTTCTTACCAATAAAAATGGTATGTCAAAAATGGGATATTCATTTACGATTGGTATCATTTCTACGTTTATTTCGTACTTCCTTGGCGTTCCGCTGGGTATTATCATGGCACGGAAAAAAGACAAGCTTGTCGATAAACTGGGTACGCTGTATATCGTTTTTATCATCGCAGTTCCTTCTCTTGCATATATTTTCCTGTTTAAGGCAATTGGCGGTAAAGTCGGATTGCCAACGACGTTCAATATGGATTCTTCCAGCAAACTTATGTATGTGCTGCCGATCATATCTCTTGCGCTTCCGTCTATTGCAAATCTTATGAAATGGATCCGGCGGTATATGATCGACCAGATGAACTCCGATTACGTAAAATTCGCACGTTCCGGCGGTCTGTCGGAGAGTGAGATTTTCTCGAAGCACATCCTGAAAAACGCGATCATCCCGATTATCCACGGTATTCCGGGTAGCATTTTGTTTGCAATGACCGGTGCGATCATTACAGAACGTGTGTACGTTGTTCCTGGTGCCGGTAACCTGTTGACCGAAGCGATCAATAAGTATGATAACGGTGTCATTGTGGGCGTATCCCTGTTCTATGCTATTTTGTCTGTGCTTGCCATCATTCTTGGCGACATTCTTATGGCATTCGTTGACCCGAGAATTTCCTTCTCTTCGAAAGCGAGGTAATAGATATGCAGAATGAAAATGTAAAAATCGATAACCTTGGTCTCTCCGAAGAAGAGCTTTTTTCAAAATTTGATCATGGAGATGCCGATTCTGAAAAGATTACAGCACCGCGTTACTCCTACTGGCAGTCCGTGTTTCGGGTGTTTTTTCGGAAGAAGATCAATATTGTCATTTTAAGTATCCTCGCTGTCATCATCGTTTTTACCTATATCTATCCGTTGTTCACAAATTATGACCGTTTTGCCAATTTGCTTGATTCTGCATCAAAGCATCTTTCGCCAACAAAAGCAATGGAGAAATTCGGCTATAATATCCACTGGATACTTGGTGCGGGTGCTGCCGGCAACTCAACATTTGATGCGATTTGGTATGGTTCGAGGATTTCCATTTCTCTGGCACTTGTATGTGCAGTCATCAATATGACGGTCGGTGTGATTGTTGGTGCGATCTGGGGCTTTTCCAAACAGGTTGACGTCATCATGACGGAAGTGTACAACATCATCGGCAACGTACCGTATATTCTGTTCATTTCCGTGATGGTCATGATTTTCACCGCTTCTTTCTGGACTATGGTGTTTGCCATGACGCTAACCGGATGGCTCGGAATCGCGTATTTTATCCGTACACAGGTTATCATCATCCGCGACCGGGAGTACAACCTTGCGTCCCGTTGTCTGGGAACATCAACATTCCGTATCGCCATGAAGAACATACTTCCGTTCATGACCTCTGTCATCGTGACCCTCGCTGCAACGGAGATTCCTTCCTATATTTCTTATGAAGTGTTCCTCTCTTACATCGGCATGGGCCTGTCAGATGTTTCTCTTGGTAAGCTGATTTATGAAGCAGAAAGTGCGATGGTCACACCGGGGTGGGAATTTGAATTCTGGAGCCCGGTCGCGCTGTCCTCCATCATCACGGTCGTGCTGTACGTTGTTGGTCAGAATCTCGGCGACGCATCCGACCCGAGAACCCATATGTGAGGTGCGCTATGGCTATGGAAGAAAAGAAAGTACTGTTATCCGTTAAGGATCTGGAAGTCAAATTCCGTGTACGTGGTCGTATCCTGACCGCCATCCGCAACATCTCACTGGATATTTACGACGAGGAATCGATCGCTATCGTAGGCGAGTCCGGTTCCGGTAAATCCGTATTCACCAAAACCTTTGCCGGTATGCTCGACAGCAACGGCTTTATCGACAATGGTTCCATCATCTTCAACGATCCCGATCTCGCGGACACGAAGGTTTCCTACAATTCCTTTGCACGCAAATGTGTCGCCACAACGTGGAAAAAGCTGAACGAAGCATCCAGCCTTGAATTCGGAGCGGCCACCTGGCAGGAGATCCAGAAGCTCAAAGCAGAGATGAACGATAAGCTCACGCTCAGTGCAGAAGAAAGCAGCAAGCTGACCGAACATATCGCCGCACTGCAATATGAGCGCACCGAAGCGTTCAACAAGCGGCAGACCCTCGATTCCTCTAAGGAAAAGGTGGAGATCAAGGCAATTGGTCAGAAAATCAAGGAGCTTGATGCCGAAATCAAACAGCTCGATGCCAAGCGGAAGGAAGTTCTGAAAAAGCATCGGGAATCCACCATGCACGATGCTTCCTATCAGGCAGAGTATCACAGCAAGCTCTCCGCATTGGAGCATAAGTATGCGGAGGAGATCAAGAATACACCGAGCGAAGCGGTGATCGCCCGCAACGAGATCATCGCGAAAGAGATCTATCTCTCCGTCGGCAGATACGATCTCCAGAAACGGATCCAGTTGATCTCCCGCCTTGTCAAAGCCGTCCGCAAAGCGATGGAAATGGGTGTGGACCTGAACGACGATACACAGCGCAATGCCGTTTTCGACACCGTTGTGTTCCGCGTAAAGTACATTGACGAAACCGAAGAACAGCTGCACGGTACCTGCGTGTTGAATCTTGCGAACGTCAAGTATTCCAAGGACTGGAACCAGATTCGCGGCAGCAAGATCGCGACCGTGTTCCAGGACCCGATGACCTCTCTGAACCCGATCATCACCATCGGTAAGCAGATCACCTCGATCATCCTGAAGCATCAGAACTGCTCCGAGGTGGAGGCAAGATCACGTGCGCTGACCCTCATGAAGAAGGTTGGAATCCCGAATGCGGAGAACCGTTTCGACGACTATCCGTTCCAGTATTCCGGCGGTATGCGGCAGCGTATCGTTATCGCCATTGCGCTCTCCTGCCAGCCGAAGATCCTCATTTGTGACGAGCCGACCACCGCATTGGACGTTACCATCCAGGCGCAGATCCTCAAACTGCTGAAGGATTTGCAGAAGGAATTCCGCTACACCATCGTCTTCATCACGCACGACCTCGGTGTGGTTGCCAATATCGCGGATCGTGTCGCCGTTATGTATGCGGGACAGATCGTGGAAATGGGCAGTGTGGAAGAGGTATTCTACGATCCGCGCCACCCGTACACCTGGGCACTTTTGTCCTCTCTGCCGCAGCTTGCCCAGAGAAATACAAAGCTTTACTCCATTACGGGTACACCGCCGTCTCTCTACAACAAGATCATCGGCGATCCGTTTGCCCCGCGTAACCCCTATTGCCTGAAAATCGATACGATTCAGGAGCCGCCGATGTTCCGCGTAACGGATACCCACTACGCAAAGACATGGCTGCTTGATCCACGCGCCCCGAAGGTTGAAAAGCCGGAAATCATCCAGAACAGCCACGAAAAACTCATTCGTGCGTTCAATATATAGGATAGGAGAGGTTAGTTGTGACGAAGCGAGACGAAATGAATGCAAAGAAGCAGAGTGCCTCCCATTTTCCGGAACATGGACCGATCGACGAAAGCGGCAAGGAAGTCCTGCTCTCCCTGCGTAATGTGGACATCACATTCGGTAAGGGCGACAATGCCGTCCGCGCGGTAAAGAACGCATCGTTTGATGTGTACAAAGGCGAGACATTCTCATTAGTAGGCGAATCCGGCTCCGGTAAGACCACCATCGGACGGGCTGTGATCCGTGTCAATCCCTGTGCAGCCGGTGAGATCCGCTACAAAGGTGTGCGTATCTCCGGCAAGATTTCCCGTTCTCTCGACCGCGAGGTGATACGGAACATCCAAATGGTATTCCAGGATCCCGCAGCCTCGCTGAACGAACGCGCGACCGTCGATTATATCGTTTCAGAGGGGCTGTACAATTTCCATCTGTTTGAAAACGAAGCCGATCGTGTGCGGAAGGTCGAAAACATCATCAATGAAGTCGGTCTGCTGCCGGAGCATCTTACCCGGTATCCGCATGAATTTTCCGGCGGTCAGAGACAGCGTATCGGACTTGCACGCGCTATGGTCATGGATCCCGAATTGGTCGTTGCCGATGAGCCGATCTCCGCACTGGACGTTTCCATCCGCGCGCAGGTATTGAACCTCCTCAAAAAATTCCAGAAGGAACGCGGCACCACCTACCTCTTCATTGCCCATGACCTGTCGATCGTCCGTTTCATCTCGGACCACATCGGCGTTATCTACAAGGGCGACATCGTTGAGGTTGCGGACGCAGAGGAGCTGTTCAACTTCCCGCTCCATCCGTATACCCGTTCCCTGATCTCCGCAATTCCGATTCCGGACCCAAAGCTGGAAAAGAATAAGGTGCTGTTCACCTACGATCCGTCCGTCCACGATTATTCCGAGGACAAGCCGGAGATGGTCAACATCGGTCACGAGCATTATGTGTACGGTAACAAGAAGGAGATAGAGGCGTATAAAGCGATCCGCGAAAAAGGCGAACCGCTGAAGTCCGTGACGATTTTGGATGAAAATGCCCCGCGTGCAGAGGAAAAGCCGGAGGACAACGTGGCAAACGAAGTCATTCTCGACACACCGCTGCACGATACCGGCAACCTGTGGTACACCGTTGGTTCTTTCTTCCTGCCGGTGCTCGGTATCATCGGTGCCCTGCTCTTCAAGCACTTTAAGCATTTCCGCAATTACAAGGCGTGCAAGAAGGGTGCGCTCATCGGATTTGGAACGCTCGGCGCCATCGTTGTGTTGTTCCTCATCTTCTTGCTCCTCTCGCTCCTGTAAAGCGGCACATTGCCACTGGCATACGCTGAATGGATCGGGTTTTGCCCTGGAAAACGCAATTTCATGGGCTTTCACGAAACCAATCTCAATGCGGAGCTTCCTGCGTAAACAAAAAATGTGGCGGATCAGATGCCAAAATCCGATCCGTCATTTTTTGTTTACAATCCCATTTTCCAATATGGTTTGACATTGATGCTGCAAACGTGTATAATTAAAAGTACGTATTTTGCGGTGACAATGCAAATTGTGCCTGCCAGAGAAAGGAATCCATCATGGGTCGTGGGTATCGTAAAAAAGAACCGCCGGTACAGCCGGTCATTAAAGCGGAGCTGAACGAAAGCCATTTCAAGCTTCGCCTTGTCCTTGCCATCGCTTTTGGACTTCTTGCTGCCGTGATGATCGTGTATGGGATCGTATCTCTCCTGCGGGCTGATCCGGGTTGGCAGCAGGTTGAGGCGAATACCTCGGAAGGCATGACCTGTGCGGGAGAGTTTTCCTTCTATTACAATATTGGAAAAGCCGGTATAGCTGCGTCCACGGAGTATAAACAGCTTGTGAACGTGTATACGGATGCCGCGCGTCACGCCTATCGTGTGTTCGACAACACCATGGAATACGCGGGACTTGGCAATCTGCATACCTTAAACGACCACATCGGTGAGAAGGTTGCGCTCGATCCGCTCCTGTACGATGCTCTCCGATCGTTTGGCGACAATGTACGGTACCTGTTTTTGGCACCGGTATACATGGACATGGCAAATCTGTTCGGATGTACGGACGACAGCCAGATCTATCCCTTTGACCCGCTGCAAAATTCGGAAGAAGCGGCGTATGTGGCGGAGATTGCGCGTTTCGCGTCGGATCCCGCTTCCATTTCCATCGCATTTTACGAGGACAATACCGTTTGTCTGACGATTTCGGACGAATACGCCGCGTTTGCCGAAGAATATGGGATCGAGTCCTTTGTGGATTTCTTTTATCTGAAAAACGCCTTTGTCATCGATTATCTGGCGGAAGAAATCACCGCTGCCGGATTCACACACGGCACCCTGTCGAGCTATGACGGATACAGTCGGAATCTGGATCTCTCCGAGGAGGGGTATACACAGCCCGTCTACCACCTGACCGACGAAGGGCTATATCCGGCATGTACCATGCGTTATACCGGATCGATGGCGATCTGCTATCTGCGCGCGTATCCCTTGAATGGCATGGACAATCTTCATTACTACACGCTTTCCAACGGTGAGATCCGTACACCATATGTGTGTCTCGCGGACGGGATTGCACGGACTGCCACGGATACGCTGCTCGGATATTCGAAAACGCTCTCGTGTAGTGCGATCCTCCAGGAGCTTCTGCCGCACTTTGCAGCATCTCCGGAGGATTGGGAGCCGGATGCACTGGCTGCGCTGGATCCTGCCCTCCACGTGCTGTATATCACCGACCGCACCATCCGGTATTCCGGAGACGTGAGCCTTGCCGATCTGTATGCGGACGGAGAAGTGCAGTATACGGAAGATCACCAGTAACAATAACACAAAAGAGGGGATCCCATTTGGCGATTCCCCGTTTTGTTGTGGGAAAGGAAAAACAATGACCTATCGCATATTCATCGTAGAGGACGATCCGACCATCGCGCTTGCCATGCAGAAGCATATCGAATCGTGGGGCTTTGATGTACACTGCGCCGTGGATTTTCTGCGCGTCGAGGAGGAGTTTCTTGAATTCGATCCGCAGCTTGTGATTCTCGACATCCTGCTGCCGTTTTTCAATGGGTATCATTGGTGCCAGCGGATCCGTGCGCATTCCAAGGTCCCGATTGTGTTTTTATCCTCAGCGGCGGACAACATGAACATGGTGCTCGCCATGAATCTGGGCGCGGACGACTTCATTGCCAAACCGTTTGATTTGACCGTATTGAGCGCAAAGATCACCGCCATTTTGCGCCGTGCCTACGATTATACCGGGATCACGCCGCGCCTGTCCCACAGAGGTGCTGTGCTCGATCCGGATACGCTGTCCCTTATCTGGCAGAAAAATCCAATCCCGCTTACGAAAAACGAATACCGGATCCTCGAAACGCTGATGCGCGGCGGTGGTGTGGTATCCCGCGATACGCTGATGGAACGGCTGTGGGAAACGGACAGCTTTGTCGATGAGAACACCCTGAACGTCAACGTTGCCCGGCTGCGCAAAAAACTGGAAGCGGCGGGACTTTCGGACTACATCGTGACGAAAAAAGGAGTCGGCTATGGTCTGGCGTGAAAAACCGATCCCCCAAAAAGGGAACGCTCCCGAAACCGGCATTCCGCGGGAGAGAACTGTGTTTGCGGCATTTCTCTACGACCACCGGGATTGTCTTGTGGTTTTCGCGGTGCTTGCCGGGTGCTTCTCCGTCGTATCCTACGCGTTCCGGTATCCGTTTGCCGCCATTGGGTACGCGCTCCTTCTCGGACTGCTGCTGGTCGTGTGTGTCCTGACAGTCGCGTATTTTCCATATCGCCGTCGGTATTATGAGATGCTCCATGCGGCACGTGAGGAATATGTCGATCTGATCCCGGTGGAGCATGGCAGAGAAGCGGCGTATCAGGCACTATTTGTCAGCCTGCGCGAGAAGGGACGGGAGCGGGAAGCGGCACACGAACGGGAAAATCGGGAAAACGGCGCGTATTATTCCACATGGGTGCATCAGGTCAAGGTGCCGATTGCTGCGATTCGATTGATCTTAGAGGAGGATGCACCGGATCGGCGTGCCATGCAGCTGGAATTGTCCCGTATCGAGCAATACGCGGATATGGTGCTGGCGTATCAGAGGCTGCGCGACCATGTGTCGGATTATGTGTTCCGGGAATGCGATCTGGCAGCCGCTGTCAACGGTGTGATCCGCAAGCTGGCTCCATGGTTCATCCGCAAAAAGCTGACGCTGCACTACGACAAATCGCCATGCCGTGCGGTGACGGATGAAAAGTGGTTTTCCCTCATCGCGGAACAGCTGCTTTCCAACGCAATCAAATACACTGCTCCCGGCGGGGTGATCACGGTGCGGTGTACCGCTGCGGAGCTGATCGTTTCGGATACCGGGATCGGCATCGCACCGGAGGATCTGCCGCGGATTTTTGAGCGTGGCTTCACCGGTGTCAACGGTCGGATCCATGAGCACGCCACCGGGATTGGGCTGTACCTCTGCCGCCAGATCTGTGACCGGCTTGGATATACGATACACGTCGCCTCCACACCGCGTGTTGGCAGTACCTTTACGGTTTGCTTGCAGCCGGAGGAGAATGCGGCTGTGGAGCGGCAGTATGTGGAAACGACGGAAAAACTCTGATTTCAGGTTGTTTTGCGCCAGAAGCCCAATATATCCGAGCGTATCGTCGCAAAAACGCGATGGGTTGAGAGTATTCTGAGAAAATACACCGTATCTTACAGTTTTGTAAGGCTGCACGAGGAAAATGTAAGGAATATCGATAGCGTATGTGTGCCGTCTATGCTATACTATAGGCACCAAAAAGAAAGCTCCGGTGCGAGAAAACCGGAAGTATAGGAGTGAATGGTATGGCATTACTGGAAGTGAAGGACGTGGGGAAAATCTACGTGACCCGGTTTGGCGGGAATCGCGTGGAAGCCCTGCGCAATGTACATTTCACGGTCGAAAAAGGCGAGTATGTGGCGATCATGGGCGAATCGGGCTCCGGCAAAACGACACTGCTCAACATCATAGCCGCTCTCGACAAGCCGACATCAGGAGATATCGTTTTGAGTGGCAAGCCGCTGTCCACCTTGCGGGAGGATCACATGGCTGAATTTCGCAGACAGAACCTCGGCTTTGTGTTCCAGGATTTCAATCTTCTCGATACCTTCTCCCTGCGCGACAACATCTATCTGCCGCTCGTGCTGTCCGGCTGTCGGGTACAGGAGATGGAGAACCGCCTGGAGCCGATTGCGAAGAAGCTCGGGATCACGGCACTGCTCGATAAATTTCCGTATGAGGTGTCCGGCGGACAAAAGCAGAGAGCAGCCGTCGCCCGTGCGCTGATCACCAATCCAATGCTGATTTTGGCGGATGAACCGACCGGTGCGCTCGATTCGCGATCCACGGATGAACTGCTCGGCGTTTTCAACCGGATCCACGACGAGGGGCAGACGATCATCATGGTTACGCATTCCGTCAAGGCGGCAAGTCACGCGGGCAGAGTGCTGTTTATCAAGGACGGCGAGGTTTTCCACCAGCTGTACCGCGGCGAACACAGCATCGAGGAACAGTACATGGCGATCTCCGACACGCTGACGATGCTTGCGACCGGAGGCGGAAAACATGAATAACGGTTTCTACTGGAAAATCGCGAAAACGAACATCAAAAACAACCGCAAGATCTATTTTCCGTACATTCTGACCTCCATCGGGATGGTGATGATCTTTTACATTGTCGGATTTCTGGCGCATGACAACGACATCCGCACAAAGATGAATGGCGGCGCGACGCTCCAAAGCCTGTTGAAATTCGGCATCTGGGTCATTGCGATCTTTGCCGTGTTGTTTCTCTGGTATACGAACAGCTTTATCGCAAAACGGCGTAAAAAGGAATTCGGGCTGTTCCACGTACTCGGAATGGGCAAAAAGAACATCGCACGGGTTATGTTCTGTGAGGGATGCATCACAAACGGCGTGAGCGTGGTCGGCGGACTTTTACTCGGCGTCGTCTTTTCCAAGCTGGTGCAGGGGATCCTCTATCGTCTCATGCAGTTTGATCTGTCCTCCCTCCGCCTCTCTGTCGATACCGACACGGTCCTTGCGACCCTCCTGTTGTTCTGCGGTGTATTCCTGCTCATCTATCTCGATTCCCTCCGGCAGATCGCGTTTTCCAACACCATAGAGCTGCTGCACGGTGCGCAGACCGGGGAGAGAGAGCCGCGTGCAAACTGGATCCTTGCTGCGCTGGGCGCGATCTGTCTTGCCATCGGGTACTACATCGCCGTTTCCACAGAGGATCCGGTTGCGGCAACCATGCTGTTCTTTATCGCTGTGGTGTTTGTCATCCTCGGCACCTATGGACTCTTTATCTCCGGCAGCGTGGCGATCCTGAAGCTTTTGAAAAAGAACAAAACCTATTACTATAGTCCGCAGCATTTTATCTCTGTTTCCGGCATGACGTACCGCATGAAGCGCAACGGTGCCGGGCTTGCCTCCATCTGCATTCTCTCGACCATGGTCCTTGTCATGCTGTCCTCCACGTTCTGTATGTTTGTTGGCATGGACAACGGGGTAAACCTCCAGTATCCAATGGATATGACCGTAACCGTATACAACGCCAACGATCCGGAATCCTTTGCGATGGTGCAGGAGGCGGTGGAGGGGGTATTGGCGGAGAAAGGCGTACAGGTGCAGAAGAAAGCTGCCTACCATGTGATGTCCTCCGCGTCCTTTGTGACAGACGGTGCGGTATCCTTCCAGCGGGAGACCACAAGCGAAAATTATGCCAGAACCGTCCTCACGCATATGCTTACCATCGACGCGTACAATGCATATCGTCTGAAGGGCGACGCGGTACAGCTTGCGGAAAATGAGGTCTATCTTCTGTGTGATGGAGTCACCTATCCGCAGGACACGATCACCATTGAAGGTACCACCTATACCGTTAAGGGAAGCGCGGATCTGATGACCCATTTCCCGCTCCTTTCCACGGCGGACTATCTCGGTATGCCGCATCTTTCCGTGTTTTTTGCCGATCAAACCGCTGCGGATCGTGTTTTCCATGCGATGTATCCGGAGATGGACGAAAACTATCGGATCCCTTTGGAGGGCGGAGAACCGGGGCAGACCTATTCGCCGTATTTCGCCTACATTGGTCTGGATCTTGATACGACAGACAGCGTACTTCTCGAAGAGCTGTGCAGAACGATTTTCGCGCTCTTTTCGGATGCCGACAATCCCCAATCCATCTATCCCACGAATACCCCCTATTGCCGGCCATCGACCCACGCGGATCAGTACCACTGGGTGCTTGCCATGTACGGCGGGCTTCTCTTCATTGCAGTGATTCTCGGACTTGTGTTCGTCTGCGGTGAGGTGTTGATCATCTATTACAAGCAGGTGACAGAGGGCTATGAGGACGTCGGACGGTTTGCGATCATGCGCAAGGTCGGTATGACAGAGCGTGAGATCCGCAAATCGATCCGCCACCAGATCCTGACTGTATTCTTTCTGCCGCTGTTCGGTGCCGGACTTCACACCCTGTTTGCGTTTCCGATGCTGGAAAAGCTGCTCAAAATGATGGTCTATGCGTCCCGTTCCCTGTTTCTCACCACACTGGCGATCTGCTTTGCGATATTCACCGTGTTCTACGTCCTTGTGTACCTGATCACCTCCAAGGCATACACGCGCAGCATCGACAAGGGACAGACGCAAGTCCTGTTAGACCCCTATAGAAACGCTGCGTTCGGGTTGATGCGGCGTATACAAAGAAAAACGGAGAGATGCCGCGAAAATACGGTTCCTCTCCGTTCTTTCATATGCCGATCTTGCTCTGATTCACGCTTGTCATATCGTGGTATAGACCACCCTTTGCCATCAGCTCTGTATGGGTGCCGGATTCCGCGATTTTGCCGTCCTTCAACACAAGAATGTTGTCCGCTTTCATGATGGTTGTCAGACGGTGTGCGATCACGATCAGCGTGTGCTTGCCTGCCAGGTTTTCGATTGCCTTCTGGATCTGTGCTTCCGTTTCGTTATCCACTGCGGAGGTCGCTTCGTCGAGAATCAGCACCGGGGTATTCCGGAGTACGGCGCGTGCGATGGCGATCCGCTGCTTCTGACCGCCGGACAAACGGACTCCACGTTCGCCGATTCTGGTGTTGTATCCCTCTGGCATTGCCCGGATGAATTCGTCCGCACATGCCACCTTTGCCGCCGCGTATACCTCTGCCTCCGACACATTTTCCGCGCCATACGCGATGTTTTCAAACACCGTACCGTTGAAGAGAAACACATCCTGCAACACGATGGACAGATTGTCGCGCAGAGAATGGAGGGTTGCATGGCGTATGTCGCTGCCGTCCAGGAGAATTGCGCCGGAGAGGGGATCGTAGAAACGTTCGAGCAGGGAAATGATCGTCGTCTTGCCCTCGCCGGTTGCACCGACCAGCGCGATCATCTGCCCCGGCTTACAGGTGAAGCTCACATCGTCGAGCACCTTGACCGACGGATCATAGCCAAAGGTTACATGGGAAAAGACTACCTCTCCATTTCCCCGCGGTATTTCGACGGCATCCGGATCTTCACGCACCTCGCTGTCCGTATCGAGCAGCTCCAGTACCCGGACCGCGCAGGCGTTTGAGACCTGAATGTCCTCCGCAAGACGCGCCAATGTGGACAGCGGTGTGTAGAAGAGGGAGAGATACATGAAGAAACCGACAATGTCCGCTGTGTCCATGGAGCCGTGCATCGCAAGAACGCCGCCGACACCCATGACGATCACAGTGCCGATGGAGGTCATGAATTCCACGGTCGGATGGTACATGGCATTGTAGAAATTGGCGCGGATGTTCACAAACGCATATTTTTTGCAGTAATCGCGCATCCGGAGAGATTCCGCTCCCTCCTTGCCGAATGCCTGGATTTCCTTCATTCCGGACAGATTGTCCTGTGTATTCGCGTTCAGTCCGGCAAGCACCTCCTGATTGATCTTGAACAGCGGAGCAACCTTCGTGATAAAGACGCGCGACAGGAGAAGAATGATCGGTACCGGGAGGAGCGTGAAGATCGCCAGCCGCCAGTTGATCTGGAAAATCATGATGCACACGCCGACGATCACCATGACGTTGGTCGCCATGTCGGGCAGGGAATGGGCAATGAGCAGCTCCATCTGCCGTGTGTCGTTGATCATGCGGGACATGATCTCGCCCGTCTGCTTGTCGGAAAAATACCGCATCGAGAGGGCCTGGAGCTTATCGTAGCATACGCAGGTCAGATCGGCGACAAAATTCCATGCCGCAACGTGTGCCTGCCACATCGACAGGAAGCGGCATACCCCACGCAGAAGATATGCACCGATCATGATCCCAACATAGGTGAGGATCGTGCGGTAGGTCAGATTCTCTGGTGTACCGAGCAGAGCGGTCAGCCGCCGAACCGCCTCCGGTGTGACAAGACTGAGAAACGACGCGGCGACAAGGGAGAGAATGGTCACGCCGATCTCCCGCCACCACGGCTTTGCCAGGTATACCATGCGTTTGATTGTGTTCATAAAAAAGCCACCCTTTCTGCAAGGTCATATGACACATTGTACCACAAACTTTGCGAATGTCAAGTGCAAAACGGATCTCCAATCCGGGAAAAAGGGGCGTCTGGCATAGAAAAAAGAGAGTCATCCGTATAGAATGGCTCTCTCCTTGGACCTTTGCTGGCTCAGTCCGGCTTGACCTCCAGCTTCAGCGGGTAATCTCCGAGCTTGTTGACGTGGAAACCGTTTTTCTTGTAGGTCTCGTAGTCAAATGCTTCCAGCTCGTCGATCGCCAGCTTGTGGAATTCATAGAAGTTTTTCCACCATTCGTAGCCGCTGCCCAGAGATGCGCCGAGATACGCGTCTGCAATATCACAGCCCATCTGCGGTGCCACATAGAACGCGCCCATCGCCAGGACGTTTACGCCGTTGCCTGTGATTGCCCGCAAAGCTGCCGGAACGCTCTCGACCACACCGGCGTGTACATGCGGACACTTGCTCGCTGCGATATGGATCCCCATGCCGGTGCCGCAGAACGCGAATGCTCTCTCAAATTCCCCCTCCGCGATCATCGAACCGATGCGCAGCCCGACACGGTGGAACATCAGATCGGTGTCGTTCGGATCGGAATCCGCCTTAACGCCGATGTCCGTGATCTTCCAGCCTTTTGCGCGCAGATGGGCACAAACAGCCTCTTTCAGTGGATATCCGGCAAAATCCGCACCGACGAGCAGCTCCTTGTCGCAAATCCGTTTCATGTTGTTGCCTCCTTATATAATAAAATCAGTCCATAATGGTGCGCAGGATCGTCATGGCGTATACGCGCGCGAGGTAGTCGTTGCAGTGGTTGACGTTGTTGCCGGTCATGTCGTAGAATTCCTTCCGGCGCAGCAGTGTCTGGTGTACGGTGGTCATCGGCGCAACTGCCATTCGTTCGTCCTCTGCCGCATAATCGAACATATACGGCTCGTATTCGATCTGGTGCCCGAAAAATCCGGCGGCGCGGAAGTGGGGCAGCATCGTCGAAACGAGACAGATCCCGCATTGCGGATACGCCCGACGGATCTTGCCGACCGCACTTCTGGTCAGAGCCATAAATTCCTCTACGGATTTTCCGCCGTCGTTCATGCCAAAGGCATAGACCGCCAGATCCGGCGCATATACGTTGACCAGCTCCTCCACGTGTGCATCGCCCCAACGGGAATCCATCCCGCCGACCGCCGTATTGTAAAACCGGAGCGTGCGCGCCTTTCCGGACGCTTCTCTTGCCGCCTCTTCATACGGATCGCGCAGATATTCCACCGTGTAGCCGTATGCTTTGGCAATCTCCTTCGCGATCATGTGCGGGAACGACGCCATATAGGGTGCATTGCCGCAGGTGCCGGAGGAGTTCGCGCCTGTTGTGATGCTGTCGCCGTAGAATGCGATCGTCACAGGTGCGCCGGACGCCATTTTGTTATGGAAATCTGCAAAGCTCTGTCTGCTTCCCGCAGGAATCGTGCCATTCCATATGCCGTGGTGCCGATAGGTTACGTCGATCTGCCAACGCGTGAAGGTGTCTCCCTCGCCGAACACGAGATACGGGTGCCCTTCCACGGTACAGCCGAAATCCGCACCGTCCTTATGTTCTGCCGGATAGTATTCCTCGATCGGGAACGCCGGAATCGCAGAACCGGGCAGCCGCAGCAGACAGCCATCCATCAGCGCATAATCCCGCCCGCGCACATATTCCGTCTTTTGATCCGCAGAGACAACCGATAAGATCTCGTCTGCCGGATAGAGAAGTCTGGCGGATTCTCTGTCGCTTAGAAACAGTACCGTCTCGTGTGCCGCGGTATCTCCCTGCCACACAGGGGTCAACGCCCATTCCGGGATCCATTCTTTTCTTTCCATATCCATAACGTGCAGCCTTCCTGACTATAAAATGTTCTCTTTCCTGCCTGCCCGATACCGGATAATCGGCGGGAAAGTTGCGTTTCTGAATAGGTTTTCCAGGGCCAGAATAGCATACTTAGGTGAAAATGTCAAGCGGTAGCGGGAAAAAGGCGTATGTATTGCGGGAGAATGGTGAAACGATCGCACTTCTTTCGGCATTCCAGCCTGCGAAAACGGCATGGACGACCGCCAAACGGAGGATTTTTCCGTAGAAATTTTCCGTTTCCCCTTGCACATGGCGATAAAATCCGGTATACTATAGAAAAATAAACGCAAAGGTATCGTACCCTATGGAGGTATCCGGAGCGCGTGCCGCTGGAATACCCACGATCCGTTGCGACAGCGTGCGTGAGATCGTTTCCGCAGAGGGCACCACGGTATGGATCGACTGCACAAACGAAAATATTCTATTACACAATTTGGAGGACTATCATGCCGGATTTGCTGGTTAAGCTGTATACGTTGCCGCCGCTTTCTCCCATCACGGACAAGCTCGCGGAACAAAACATCATCATTCGACCGCCGATCGGACCGGAGAATTACGCTGTGATCGGATGGATCCGGTCGCATTTTGGCGCAGGGTGGGCAGGGGAAGCGGAGAACGCCTTTTTCCGCAGTCCCAAAAGCGTCTTTGTCGCCGTTCGGGAAACGACAGATGCAAACGGCGAGATCCATGGGGATATGCTCGGATTTGCCTGCTACGACGCCACGGTGAAGGGATTTTTCGGTCCGACAGGCGTGGATGAGAAGGAGCGCGGGCAGGGGATCGGTCAGGCATTGCTCCTCCGCTGTCTCCACGCCATGCACGACGAGGGATACGGCTATGCCATTATCGGGGACGCGGGACCGGTCGATTTCTATCGCAAATGCTGCGGTGCGATTGTGATCGAGGATTCCCATCCCGGTGTCTATCGCGGAATGCTCCATTGACAAAGCGCATGAAATAT
>USGH01000011.1 GCA_900554225.1 uncultured Eubacteriales bacterium
GATGAACATCATCACCGGGTGCCTTGCCGCGACCTCCGGCTCTGTCACCATCGACGGACTGGACATTTACGAGGACGCCGTGGATGCGAAAAAAAAGATCGGGTATCTGCCCGAGCTGCCGCCGCTGTACACCGATATGACCCCCGACGAGTACCTGCTCTTTGTCGGCCGCGCGAAGGGATTGCGGGGGGATGCGCTTTATAAAGAGGTGGAGCGCGTCGAAAAACGGACCGGATTGACCGAAATGCGCGCACGTCTGATCAAAAACCTCTCGAAAGGCTACAGACAGCGGGTCGGGATCGCACAGGCGATTCTCGGAGACCCGGAGATCATCATTCTCGACGAGCCGACGGTCGGTCTGGATCCGCTCCAGATCATCGAGATCCGGGAGCTGGTCCGGGAGCTGGGCGAGAACCACACCGTGATCCTTTCGAGCCACATCCTGTCCGAGATCAGCGCGGTCTGCGATTACGTCATCATCATCGCGCATGGGGAGATCGTTGCGTCCGATACCATCGAAAACCTCACCACCCTGTATGCCGGGAAAAGCACCATCGATCTGGATGTGCGCGGGGGCAGACAGCAGATCGCGTCGCTGCTTGAGCCGTATGCGGAGATCACCTCGCACGAGGTCACGGACGGTGAGGGTGGTCTGACCCATCTGCGCCTGACACTGGACGGGAACGAGGACATCCGCGAGAGCCTCTTCTACCGTTTTGCCGACGCGCATGTGCCGATTCTCTCGATGCAGTACGAGGAAGTGACGCTCGAAAAGGTGTTCCTCTCCCTCACCGAGGAGAAGAAGCCGGAAGAGGAGACAGATTCCGACGGCACCGTAGACGTATTCACCGCGCTCCACACCGAGTCTGTCGCGGAAAAGGCGGAGGCGGATCGGGAAGCGTACCCCGATACCGAGGAGGATCTGCCCGAAACGGAAGCCCTGTCGGATACAGAGACGGCAGAGGCCGATGCGGATAAGACTGCGGATACGGAAAAATCCGGCGACAAGGACGACTACACCCCGCTGTTTGGCGGTCGATGAGGAATAGGAGGAACGATTTTGAGTGCGATTTACAGACGCGAGGTGCGCTCGTACCTCTGCGGTATGACGGGTGCGATTTTCATGGCGTTTATACTGTGTATGACGGGCATATATATGACGGTATACAATCTGATGGGCGGGTATCCGAATTTTGAGGTGGCACTGTCCGGCATGGCGTTCGTGTACCTCATCGCGGTGCCGGTATTGACGATGCGGTCCTTCTGGGAGGAAAAGCACGCGAGGACGGATCAGCTGCTCTATGCCCTGCCGTTGTCGATGACCTCTGTCGTGATGGCGAAATTCCTGGCGATGGCGACGATCCTCTTCCTTCCGACCGCGGTGATCTCCCTCTATCCGCTCCTTCTTGCCACGTTTGGTACGGTATCGCTCGGCAGTGCCTATGGGGCGATCCTTGCCTTCTTCCTGCTTGGCTGCACACTGGTCTCCATCGGGATGTTTCTCTCGTCCCTCACGGAGAGTCAGGTGATCGCGGCGGTGTTGGGCGTGGCGGCAATGCTCTTCTGCTACCTTATGAACGGCATTGCGGGACTGATCCCGACCACGGCGCAGGCATCCTTTGTCGGCTTCTTACTGCTGGCGTGTGCGCTTGGCCTGATCGTGCAGTCGGTGACGAAAAATTCCACGGCGGCGATCACGACTACGGCGGTGCTGGTTCTTATCATAGCAGTCCTCTACTTCTGGAAGAGCGAGCTGTTTGCCGGGACCCTGCCGAAGCTGCTGTCCGCACTGGCTCTGTTTGATCGGATGAGCGACTTCACAAACGGCATATTCGATCTGACGGCAATCACGTATTACATCAGCGTAACGGGGCTGTTCTGCTATCTGACAGTGCAGTCCATGGAAAAGAAACGGTTTGCGTAAGGGGTGTGCGATATGAATCAAACAACGGAAAAACAAAAAAAGACGCGCGCGCCCGGCGGAAAACGGGTATTGAAGCTCGGCTCCATCAGCCTGACGACAACGGCGGTGGTGATCGCGGTGGTGGTGGTTCTCAATCTCCTGGTGGGAGAGCTGCCCGCGACGGTGACGAAGATCGACCAGAGCGCACTCGGACTGTACACCGTCGGGGAGGAGACGGAAACGGTCCTTGCGGGTGTGGATACCGATGTACACCTCTATGTACTCGCCGAACGCGGGATGGAGGACACAACGATCCTGACCCTGCTCGAACGGTACGAGGCACTGAACCACCATGTTCGGGTAGAAACGGTGGATCCGGCGACCCGTCCGACCTTCATTGCGCAGTACACGGAGGATACCCTCTCCCAGAACAGCGTGATCGTGGCGTCCGGTCTCCGCCACACGATCGTAAACTACAGCGACATCTACCAGACGCAGTATTCCGAGGAGGATTACTACAATTATTTATATACCGGACAGATGCCCTCCGGCACGAAATACTTCAATGGGGAGCTTGCGTTCACCTCGGCGATCGATTACGTGACCCGCGCCGATCTGCCGATGCTCTACAGCCTGACCGGACATGGCGAAACGGCACTGTCCTCCACGTATCAGGGCTATATCACGAGCGAAAATATCGGCATGGCGGAGCTGTCTCTCCTGACCGTGGATGAGATCCCGGCGGACTGCACAGCGATCCTCATCGCGAATCCGACCTCCGACATCAATGCAGACGAGCGGGATATGCTCTCGCGCTACCTCGTGGAGGGCGGCAATATCCTCCTTATCACCGGCTACGACCACTATTCGGAAGCCGGTATGCCCAATCTTGCCGCGCTGTGCAGCGAAATGGGACTGGAATCCGTGGACGGACTGGTGATCGAGGGCTCCCGCGACCGCTATACGGGCTATCCGTATTCGCTGCTTCCCTCCATTGGCTCCACAGGACCCATGACGGAGCTGTCGGAGAGCGTGAAATATGCCCTTATGAACGCGTCGCACGGGATCGTTTCCACCGGAACGGCAAGCGTCTACCCGATTCTCACCACATCGTCGCAGGCATATGTGAAATCCATCTCCGGCGATGGGATCACGACCTTTGAAAAGGAGGACGGCGACATTTCCGGCACCTGCTATGTGGGTGTCGGCGCATCCGGAGAAGCAGACGGCACCCGGTCGGATACCTATAAATTCGTGTGGTATTCCTCCCCGTCCATTGTGGATGAATCGACGGATCAATACGTTTCCGGCGGCAATTCGGCGGTATTCATGGCGTCTGTCGGCTGGATGGCGGAGAATCCGGTTTCGCTCTCGATCCTGGCAAAGCAGCTCCAGGTCGAAGCGTTGACCCTCACGGCGGGGCAGCAGACCTTCTGGGCAGCCATGGTTACGGTGATCCTGCCGATAGCGGTTCTTGCCATCGGATTTGCCGTGTGGTTCCGGAGAAGAAAGGCGTGACCCATGACGAAAAAACGGAAGAATAAGTGTATCCCCATTTTTGTCCTCCTTGCCGTGTTCGCGGTGATCCTTATCGCCTATCTTGCCCTGTCGGATGCCAACGACCGCAGAGAAGCGGAAGAAGCCGCCGCAGAGGACACGATGATCTCTCTCGCGGAGCTGGACGAATCCACGGCGACGGAAATCCGGTATAAAAACCGCGACCTGTCCGGCACGTGGATCACGTTCACAAAGTCCGGCGATACCTGGCAGGCGGAGGATCCGGACTTCCCGCTGAACACCGAGCGCGTGACGGCAATGGTCTCGGCGATCTCGAATATCGCGGCAAACCGCTCCGTGGACGAGGGAAGCGCGGCGGAATACGGACTGGACGATCCTGCGGTGCAGATCGAGGTCACGTATAACGGAAACACGACGTACCGCTACGCCATCGGGGACAAAAACACCTTCAACGGCGAATACTATTTCCAGAACGACGACGGCAGCTTCTATATGATCTCCGCCGGTCTCCTGCCGTATTTCCAGTACGATCTGGAGGATCTCATCCTGCTCGACAGTGTGGTGTCCGATATCCAGACGGAATACATCCGCGCCATCACCGTGACCCTGCCGACCGGCGAGGAGCGCGTGTTCACCACCGAGGAGGACATCGCCGCTGTGTATGAGCTGTTCTGCGAATTTGACTGCACGAGGTACGCGGACTACTATGCCGACGACGCGGAAATGGCGGAATACGGCATCACGAAAACCGCCGGAATCCGCATCGATTACAAGAGATCGGTGACGGTGGCGGGCACGGAGACGACCTCCGATGGTCAGAGTACGCAGGGGACTACCCTTATGGATGCGACCTACGACCTCTATACGGGCGACAAATCCGAGGACGGCAGCGCATACTACTACACGCCGCAGAAATCGACCATCGTCTACACCATCGAGCCGGAGGTGCTGGAAGCCCTGTGGCAGCTGGAGCCGACCACGGTGGAGGAAGCCTTAGAAGAGGCGGAGCTTCTTACCGGAGAAATGTCGGAGCCGGAGTGACCGCATCGAAAGAAAAGACACAGGCAGGATGTATAAACCGATACATCTGTCTGTGTCTTTTTTATGATGCTCTGAATCAATCGGATTTTTGCGGTAAAAGGCTGAAATACAAGGACTTTTATCGCAAAAATAACCTGAAAGCAAAGGTTTCCCGAAGTTGCCTGGGGCGAGGGTTTATCAAATCCTGCGGGAATACGCCGCCTCAGGCACGCACCGTGTCGAGCATACGGAATTCGCCCGGAGCAAGCGTGATCTTTTCGCGTACACCGAACTGATGGAGCCAGAACGTCTTTTCCGCTTCAAAATCGATGTTGAAAAGGCAGATCTTCCCGCCGTCCGGAAAGTAGCTGAACGATACATAGCGGCAGACGTCTCCGGGAGCTGCGCCGTCGTCCGTGATATAGACATGACCGCGGCTCTCATGGGCGATGGCACGGAAGATGGTACCGATCATGCCGCCGGAATGCATGGTCGCGCCCGGACCCTCATCGAGATCGCACGCGCCGGGATACGTCCATGTGTTGAGGAAATAGCATTTACCCTTGCCGTACCGATGGCAGAGCAGCACCGGACGGTCTGTTTCATCGTCGGTGATGCACACCTCGATGGCGGGATCGGTGATTTCCAGCTGTCCGAGCGGTACGCCGAGGATGCCGAACCGTCTCGGATACGCCTCCCCGAGTGCGTGAGAGCTGCGCGGGATCATGCTCCAGTAGATATTCTCGCCGCGCGCAAGGACCCGTACGCCGCACAGCTCGCTGAAATCGCCGCCATGGACCAGGGTGTCCGTGGTATAGGCGAAATTGCGCGTGTCGTCCGTGGAGAGCTGCGGGATCGAGATAAAGAGCGTGCCGCCGCCTGCCACATAATCGCACAGGATCCGGTACTGCGTCTCGGACGACGTGTTCCAACCCGTGAACAGCAGCGCCTTATAGTGTGAGAGAAGAAATTCCGGCGTGATCTCGTCGTAGGCGAAGGAGACCACGTCCACCTGTCCGTACGGCGTGCCGGAGAGATGGATGTTGACGTACGGCGCGGTCACAGGCACCTCTGGGAAGAATACGTCCCGTGCGAGCTTCCAGCCGCGTTCAGGTGCGCCCTGGAACCAGTTGCCGTTTTGCAGCGCGACGTCGTACAGGCCGCAGATGGCGTAGCCGTGGTTGTACCGGGCGGAGGTCAGGTCGAGATTGCCCTTTGCCAGCGCCACGGTGGTCTCCGGCTGTCCCTCCGGCGTTCCGTTTGCCTTGACGAAATTCCAGAAATCGGAGATCACGCGGCGGTAGCTCTGGCATACGGGCGAGCGAGCGTCCACCATGCCGTAATACGGACGTGCCTGACGGATGTACGGCGCCATTTTCTCCGGTTCATTTGTGACGATGCGGCGCGCGTCTCCCCAGCCGATGACGCCGAGCGTTTCCGAAGCCTCCTGCGGCATTTGCAGACGCGGCGAATCGGGCGAGAGCGTATGCTCCACGAACCAGTTGCCGGATTCATTGATGATCATCTTGCTGCCTGCCATATATTTGAGATAAAACGCGGTGCGCTGTCGGGCTGCCAGTCGTAATGCTCGTGCGCCAGATGAGAGCCCCACAGCGGAAGCTCGTGCTGCCGATAGAGCCCCCGGGAGATCGCGCTTGCCAGATTGAGGCTTGCGAACGCGAAATCCTCGATCACGGGCATATCCGCGCCGCCTGCCACCTCGTAATCGATGTGAAATTCACTTGAGGTTGCCATGACGAATTTCCATCCGTCGCGGTGTCTCTGCGCGGCAAAGCTCTGTACCGCGTCGCGGAGATGGTCGGCAAAGATGGCAAGATGCGGCACTCCGTCGGGGCAGAGCGCAAGGAGCTGCTCGGTGCCGTTTAAGGAATCGGAGAACTTTTCGCCGAAGTCGTAGCCCAGATAATACTGGCCGCCCTCGTCCACCATGCGCCGGATCCATTCGTGCCTGGCGTCCGTGTAGATGAGCGTCGTGTACAGCCCGCGCTTTTTCGCCTCCATGAGGAATCGGTAGAAGCCGGCGCCCATACGGCTTTCGTATTTCGCGAATAGCTCCTTATATTCCGGCTCGTCTACGGACAGATGGGTAAGCGTATCCCAGTCCGGATCGGGGATATCCACGCCCACGTCCGCCAGATCGTAGATCCATTCGCCGATGAGACGAGGCGTAAAGCCGCGCGGGATCCCCCAGAGCTGGACAAGATTGCCCTGGTTTTCTTCGACCACGCGGTCTAAGTGCTCGATCACGGAAAAATACTGACACTGCCAGCCGTAGTGGCCGCGCATGGTGCAAAGCAGTGTATCGGTTTCCGTGGGATAGATGCCGGAGCCGACAAAAATGCCCTCCGGCGGCAGCTTGATTTTATCTGTCATATAAACCTCACTTATGACTGTATTCTGCGGGGAACGGGCGCTTTCTATGGTGTGTGGATGTCGCCGCGGCACTCTATAGTATTATTCGGCCTCCGAAAGCCACTTGCGCAGCAGGGTACACCGGACGGTCTGCCGATTGTTTTCGATCATCCGGGAGAGCACCGCGGGTTTTCCGACCAGCACCACCATCTTCGACGCACGGGTGACGGCGGTGTAGAGCAGATTGCGCGTCTGGAGCATCGGGGCGCAGTCGTACAGCGGGATCACGACCACGGGGTATTCGCTGCCCTGGCTCTTGTGAACCGTCACGGCATAAGCATGATCCAGTTCTTCGAGCATCCCGTAATCGTAGCGGCAGATCCGTTCATCCATGCGCACCACGACGCATTCGTTTTCCCGGTCGATCTCCGTGATCACGCCGATGTCCCCGTTGAATACGCCCAGACCCTCCTTACCCTGCTCCGTTTCCCATTCCATCGCGTAGTTGTTCTTCGTCTGCATCACCCGGTCGCCTACCCGATAGACCCTGTCGCGCCAGACCTGTTCCGGACGTGTCGGATCGGGTGGATTGAGCGCACCCTGCAAGGCGACGTTCAGATTCTCCGTACCCGAAAATCCCTTCCGAGAGGGGGTGATCACCTGGATTTTCTCGACAATGTCCGCGCCATACGTCCGTGGGAGTCTGTTTTTCACGAGATCGATCACAGTTCCGGCGATCGATTCCTCCGTGTCGCGCCGCTGATAGAAGAAGTCGCCGTCCGCACGCGGTGTCAGATCGGGCATTTCTCCGTCGTGGATCCGGTGTGCGTTCAGAATGATCCGGCTCGTCTCCGATTGGCGGAATACCTCCGTCAGCCGCACCACGTTGCACACGCCGCAGTCGCACAGATCACGCAGCACATTTCCGGCACCGACGGAGGGGAGCTGGTCGCTGTCGCCGATCAGGATGAGCCGCGCTCCCGGTTTGACCGCCTTGAGCAGTGCCTCCATGAGCAGGATGTCGATCATCGACGCCTCGTCCACGATCAGCACGTCCTCCTCCAGCCGGTTGTCCTCACCGCGCGCAAAGCTCGAATTGTCCTCGTCCCCGGTGAATTCCATTTCGAGGAGTCGATGGATCGTTTTCGCCTCGTGGGAGGTCGCCTCGCTCATCCGTTTGGCAGCCCGTCCGGTCGGTGCGCAGAGGGAAATCTGCATATCCAGAGACCGGAAAGTGGAGAGCAGCCCCTTGATGATCGTCGTTTTGCCGGTGCCGGGACCGCCGGTCAGGATCATCACGCCGTCCGTCAGCGCATCCGCAATCGCCTGCCGCTGCATTTTCGCATACGTGAAGCCGCACTGCGTCTCGCTTTTTTCAATCATGGACGGAATGTCGCGCACATCGAGCTTCGCGCATCGTTTGGAGAGAAACGCCAGCTTTTCGGCGACGTATTTTTCCGCTCTGTAGAAATAAGGAAGATACAGGTAGCTCTTTCCCTCGTGCGTCACGGAGACCAGACGGCTCTCGGCACAGGCACTCCGGCAGGCGGCATACAGCTTTGCGCCCGCTTCCGCTTCGGATACAGGCGATCCGGTGAACAACAGCTCCTTTGCCATGCGCAGCACGTCTGCTTCCGGGAGACAGGTGTGGCCGCCGCGCTGGGATTCCGTGGTCAGGATGTGGCAGATTCCCTCTGTCAGCCGTTCCGGAGAATCGGGGGATAGTCCAAGCTGTACGGCAATCTGATCGGCGCGCCGGAATCCGATCCCGGAAAAGCTGCGGCACAGGGCGTAGGGATTGTTCCGGATCCGGTCCACCGCACCGCCGCCCCACTTTTTGTAGATGCGCATGGCGGTCGCGGACGGAAAGAAATCGCGGCAGAAGAGCATGACGGCGCGGGAGCCTGCCATGTTGCGGAACTGCTCGCTGATGGACTGCGCCTTCTTTTTCGTGATCCCGGGTACGTCGCAGAGCCAGTCCGGATGCTCCTCAATGACGGTGAACGTGTCGTTGCCGAACAGCTCCACCATTTTCTGTGCCGTTCGGGGACCGATCCCCTTGATGTTGCCGCCCGCGAGATACCGGAGAATGTCCCCCTGATCGGCAGGCAGCTCCTTGTCGTAGGAGACCGCCTTGAACTGTCTGCCATAGGTGGGATGGTTGACCCAGTCGCCCTGCACCGTGATCCGGTCGCCCTCCGAGAGATACGGGATCGTCCCCACCACGGTCACAGGCTCCCCGGACGACGCGTCCTCGATCACACAGACCACATACCCGCTCTCCTCGCTCTGGTACACGATGTCGTCGACAATGCCGGCGATGGATTGCCGCGCGCCGTTCTGCGCCCCGTTCTGCGGGATATTCGACTGGTATTCCTGCTCTGCCATGGCTTCCTCCCGGGTGAATAGATACAAATATTGTAGCACAATCCGCGGGGAAAGTCAATCGGGGGAGCGGGGAAAGAGAAAACCCCGTCGTGCGAAAACGAGGCTTTCGTATGGGGGACAAAGGGGAGGATAGAACGTATACCGCATCAGCAGCTCCGCGGGATCGGCACACAGAACCACGGGAACGGGAAAATCGGCAATGGCTTTTCTGTTTGCGGCACTGTCGTATCGGATGGCGCGGTATCCGCCGACGGAGATCCGGTATCCGCCTGCTCCTGTTGGTATGCCAGATACCGCGCGCCGTTCGCGTCCATCTCCGTGATCCGGAAAATGCCGTTTTCATAGGCATAGCGCAGACGCACCGTGTAGGTCTCACGTTCTGCGGGGGTACGGGAAGCCTTTGTCCAGTGCGTGAGGGACACGGTATAAACATTGTCCGCGCCGTCGGTGTGATCGTAGGAGACGGACAGCAGATAGAGGTACCAGTTTCCCTCCGCGCTGCACACCTTTTCCCGCGCCGCTATGTAGTCGGTGAAGGATTTCGTGCCGTCACCCGTGAGAATGCCGTCCGCGGTAAAGGGGATCACGCCGAGATACGCGTCGCAGGCACGGGTCAGCAGCGTTTGCAGATAGCTCTGTCCGATCCGCGCCAGCTGTTCCTCGTCCATGACCATATCGGCATCCAACGCAAGTCCCAGTTTGTCCAGCGCACCACGGGTATCGCGATATACGCGCCAGTAGGCTTCATCCGGTTCGCTGGAGGAGGAGCCATGCGGCATACTCTCATAAAACGCAATAGCATCCGCGCATACTGCGTCCGTGCGCTCCGGGATTGCAGCATCCGGCATGGCGGATTCCTTGGCGGCAAGCTGTTCTGTAAACAGAAGATACGGGTCGTAATCCGTCTCTATGCTGTCGATGGTATACACGCCGTCCGTTTTTTGAAGCGAGATGGTAAAGCGTGCGTCTGTCATACCCATCGGAACGATGCTCGGACCGTCCCAATAGCTGTAGGAGACGGCATAGGTGTACTGATGCTCCACGGCACCGACAAAGGTCACGTCATACCCATACGCGCGCCATGCTTTTTTGGCACCGGCGGCAATCAGCGCGGTGTGATACCGCAGATATTCCCGATACGGCATCGTGGAGGAGGTGTCCGCGAAAATGTCGTCGGTTTCGACAGCGTCTCCGGTACAGAACGCGTCAAACTGGCGGGACAGCAGCGTATTCAGCAGTTCTTCCCCCGCCTGGGCTGCATCGTTTGTTTCCGTGGCGCATACGCTGAGCGCAAGAAGCAGTACAGCGATTGCCGCAAGGATCATGGTTACTACTTTTTTCATTGGGTTTTCCTCCATTCAGAATTTACGGACATGTTGCCGTTTTTGTTACTCGTACCGGCTCTGAAACGCCATTTGTAACAATGTTAACGTCCAGTACAAGTCGATACGCTTTGCCACTGATTCCAATAAAATTTTTATCAATGGTAACAGTGTTTTGCGTGGTGTTGATGTTCCATGTACACATTGGGTTATTTACGCAATAGAGCATAAGGGTACCTTTGATGCTGGTAGTGCCGGATTTTGCATATATATTACAGTATGCAGTGCCGTCTGTTTCATCAAAGGACAATGTACATGTTACATCGTGTGCATTTTGCCACAGTGGACTGACAGTGGGCGGTGCGGCAGCGCAGACATTTAATACCATGCTCCATATAAGAAAGAGCGAAATGACTGCGATGCAGTGTTTGCGATGAAATGATTTCATAATGCTTACCTCCTTCCTTTTAGAATATGGCTCCCGTCCCACGGGGATTCCGTTCACTCTATAAGACGTATGCAAGCATGCCAAAAATCTCATTTTCACGAAATTTGTCAAAAAATTTTTTACCACACGCTTTTCATGATTTCGATCAACTCTTTTTTATACAGTGGCGCGAGAATTACATTGGAGAATCCCTTATGAGACCATATAAGTCCATTGATAGAATCTTCATCATTTCCTTTCATGAAGATTGCTGTTGTTTCTCCTATGGTCAACGAGGAGAAGGTTGAATGTTCATTGTCGAGATAGGAATCCATACTGTTTCCGGCAGGCTGACGCAGAAAATAGAGAAGATTTCCGTCTGTGTCTGCATAATACTGAGACAGTATTTTTCCGTTTTCTCTGCTGTCTGTAAGCGTATACCCCTCCGGCACATAATGCAGGGTACACGGCACCTCTTCTCCGTCCTCCTCCGGGTAGAAGCGGATCTGCACGTACTTTTCTGTGTGGCGCAGGACGGCGTTTGCCATGTATTCGTATGCCGGACGGACCGCGGCACAGGACACGAGCAGTCCCGCCAGTGCGCAGACAAGGACCCGCCGACGCATGGCAGAGCGCCTTATCTCCGCTTCACGATGGAGCAGAGCCGCAAGCCGTGCCTGAAATTCCGGCGAATAGGTGTGTTCCACCGCGTTGTCCCAGAGAAACCTCTCCCGCGCATTTATTCTTCTTCGCCGCATTTCGTATCCACCTCCCCTCTGTGTGACAGAGCGGTATCCGCCGCTTCTCTGTCTGACAAAATCCTTTTTCTGAGCATTTCTCTGGCTCTGGACAGCCGTGTGCCAATGGTGCTTTCCGGAATTTTCAGCATGGCGGAAATCTCCCGGATAGCGTACCCATCCCGGTAAAACAGCGTGATGAGCACCCGGTATTTTTCCGGCAGCTCCGCCACATACCGCTCCGTTTCGCCAAAATCATCCGGCTCCGGCAGTTCCTCGGTAAGCGCGCCTTCCGCGGCATACAGCCAGAACGCGTGATCCTGCCGCTCCTTCGCCCGATGCAGATCGATCACGCAGGAACGGACGGTTTTGTATAGATAGGACTGGACCTCCGGCTCCGACAGAGTCTCCAGAAGCTCCATGTGCCGGCAAATCCGTTCCATCGTCAGCATCACCGCGTCCTCCGCGTCTCCGTCACTCGCGACCATCCGCCGCGCCGTGTGAAACAGAGCGTTCTTGTATTCTTCAAAAATCCGCGCAGCCGTCCGCCGCTTTTGTTTACGCGACAGCCCGCGCCGGAAGTGGGATTGCTTAATCATCGTAGTCCTCCCGCGATCCTAAAACCGCCTCATATAGTAAGACGATGGAAAACGCGGAAAAATCCCGTTTTTACCAAAAAAACCGAAAAATTTTTCCCGGGGCCGGAATACAGAAAAAACCGGAACCGATACCGATTCCGGCTTTGCGGCAGCGCGTATTTTCCCCACTCAGCAGCAGCGGGCCTCTTCCCGGCGGAGCGGATCCCCCTCCCTGGTGAAGGCCGTCTCGATCCGGCGGGGACAGCTCTCCGGAGAGTACCGCCAATACGTCATGTGCCCCGACATACCCGGCATACCTGACGCATCCGACGGCATACCTGACGGGTTCAACGGCATACCCGACGCGTCCAACGGGGGGAAGAAATACCGCAGCGGTGCAGCCTCGGCATTGCCCGGCTCGATGGGGTCGATGAGATTGAGCTTTATCTTCATGCGCTCCGGCGTGATGCTCTTGATGTACACGGAATAGCCCTCGCCCGGGTTCACATCGTTCCGGTATTCCGCCAGTCCCGCAAGATTCGGCGCAAGCTCCACGAATATGCCGTATTCCTCCACGGAGCGCACGATCCCCGGTACGGTCTGACAGGGCGCAAACATAGCCGCGTTCTCCGACCATGTGCCGAGCAGCTCCTTGTGCGTCAGCGTGATCCGTCCCGCCGCCGTGTCGATCTGCCGGATCAGCGCGGGAAGAAACTGCCCCGCATGAAAGCGGTCGCGCGGGTGGGAGATCCGGGATACCGAGATGGCGTCGATGGGCAGGAGCGATATGACCCCGCATCCTACATCCGCAAATGCGCCGAACGGTTCCAGATGGGTCACACGGATCGGCAGGAGATCGCCGGGGGACCGATGCGCCAGAAATTGCCGGATACATTCCTCCTGTGCCAGCCGCCGCGAAAGATACGCCGTCACCTCTCCCCGTTCGCTGCGCAGGATGCGCTGGATCAGACACTGTACCGGCTTGCCTACCCGCGTGATTGCCGCAATGTCCCGTATCGGCCGTCCGTCCCATGGATATAGTAGCTCCTCCCGCGGCAAAACGGCACGGATCCCGCCCAGATCCACGGTGAGAGCCATTGTCTGACAGTCGCACAGTCCCACGACCGCCTCTAAGATCCGTCCCTCCGCCATTGCCGTCTCCAGTCCCCGCAGATTCGCGCAGTATTGCCGGTTTTCCGCCGCCATCCGATAGACCGCCGCCGCCGCATCTCCCCGCAGACCGATCGATTGACAAAACTGCTGCGGCAGAGTGAGCGCACCCTCCGGCAGGTATAGGGGAGCGGTCCGTACCGTATATCCGTTTTTCTCCGTCATAATCGTGCATCCTTTCCTGTTCTTGTCGTTTTCGGATTTGTCCCATCCTATGCGCAAACGGGAAAAATATACCGGCACGCCTATTGCAACACGGGAAATTTTGTGGTATACTTACGGCGAAACCAGAATGGATGGCGGTATGAGAAGAAAACGGCGGCGTACTCCCGCGGACGTGTGCAGGGAATGCGTCTGCATATAGCGGGATTTGCGTCAGACCCTGCGCATTTCCACGGTGCTCTCCCGATTTCACAAAATAACGGAGTATCCCATGTCTACTGTTTTTGCTACGGAAGCCAGCCGCGTATGCAAGCGGATCGACGCTGTCCGGCGTAAGGATTCGCTTGTTTTTCCGATTTTCACCGACCCGCATACGCACACGCTGACGGAGGACGGGATGGAGAATCTCTTTGCCGCCCTTGCCTCGCTTGCAAATACCATAAAGCCGGACGGCGTGATCGCGCTGGGAGACAATCTTGCCATGCTCGGCAGGGAATGCCACGCGACAAACGATGAGATCGCCGGGCTGCTCCGGGGGATCTTCGATCGCTGCGCCGCTATGTTTGCCTGCCCCGTCTATCCCGTAAACGGCAACCACGACGGCATCGGCACCGATTTCTTCAAGCCGGATTTCTGGTATGCGGTCAGCCGCGCCTATGATCAGAATACCGCCGTCCGAGAGGGAGAGAGCGCGTATTACTATGTCGATTTTCCCGGTGTGCGCATGGTCTGCCTGTCCCTGCCGTCCGATTCCGAGCTTGCGGCAGAGCATCCGACCCCGGCATGGGAATACGGCGATGCCCAGCTTCGTTGGCTTGCCCATACCGCGCTTGCCTGCGACTGCCCGGTCCTGCTTGTGATGCACGTGCCTTTTTATTACGAATATCTGGGCGACCCCGTGCCAATGCTCGGCACCTGGAACGGGACGCACGCCACGGAATCCACCATTGCCGCGCTGTGCGGTTGGATCGCCGACCGGGATGTGGCAAAAGAGATTTTTGCGGCGTTCCAGAACCATACCGTCTATGACAATGCGGCGGTGGGGATCCATATGGTACCCTCCGGGGCGCACGCCTGCCTCATCGCGGCATTGAGCGGTCATATGCACAACGATTCGTTCTGGCTCCCGGGCGAGAAAAGGAACACCGGCGATGTGGAATCCGGCGGCACAAACGCACTCCCCTGCGCCCAATTCGTCACCGCCTCCTCCAATCCCGCCGTAAACCCCGATCTGCGCGGCCACGAAACCGTCCCGGCGACGCTCGATATTGCCGTAGTCACGCCGTGTGAGAGAACGATCACCCTGGTGCGGTACGGGGACGGAGAGGACAGAATGTGGCGTTGGTGAAAGACTGTGCTTTTCCCGGATCGCACGGACGGAACCTGCGCCCGGACGATAGAATAGCCCTATTGCCAAATCATACGAGAATCCACAGGAGGATCCCATGAACGATCTGCAAAGACTGCAAAATCTGACCGTACCGACCGGGTGCGTGGACTGCGTACTCGATACGGATACCTACAACGAAATCGACGACCAATATGCCCTGTCGCTCATGATGAAGTCGGAAAAGTGTCATCTGCGCGCCATCTACGCCGCTCCATTTTTCAACAACAACTCCACCTCCCCTGAGGACGGCATGGAGAGAAGCTACGACGAGATCCTGAACCTCCTTACGCTCATGGGCAGGGAGGCGGATAAGCAGAACGTGTACCGCGGCTCCCGGACGTATCTGCCGGACGAAAAGACCCCGGTCGAAAGCCCCGCCGCCTGTCATCTCGCAGATCTCGCCATGGAATACACCATGGAGCACCCGCTCTACGTGGTGGCAATCGGCGCGATTACAAACGTGGCGTCCGCACTGCTGAAAAAGCCGGAGATCGCGGAGCGGATCGTGCTGGTCTGGCTTGGCGGACACGACATCCACTGGAGCGATACGCGCGAATTCAACATGGTGCAGGACATCGCGGCGGCAAGAGTCGTGTTCGGCTGCGGCTGTCCTCTGGTGCAGCTTCCGTGCATGGGTGTGGTATCGGCGTTCTATACCACGGAGCCGGAGTTACGCCACTGGCTCGGCGGAAAAAACGCGCTGTGCGACTATCTCGTGCGCCATACCGTGGAGGAGGCGGAGACCTACGCAAAGGACCATGTGTGGAGCCGCGTGATCTGGGACGTATGCGCCGCGGCATGGCTCCTCAACGAGGACAACCGCTTCATGAACGCCGTAGTGGATCACGCGCCGATCCCGACCTACGACGGCACCTATTCCTTCAATGAACACCGCCACCTCTATCTCCGTGTGACCGACATTCACCGCGACGCCCTGTTCGGTGAGCTGTTCCGGATCCTTGCGGAGTAAACCGGGCAGAGCATTCCATAGCCAAAAGGGAGTCGCATCCAGAAACGGACGTGCTCCCTTTTCCATAACCGCCACACGCAGCAGCGGATCGTTTTGCCATTCAGCCGCATAGCGTTTCCAGACACGCGGCAATATCTGTCCGGATGCAGAGTGCGCGCGGTGCAATATCCTGCGGACAGACCGCTTCCTGTGCGTTGATGCAGACGTACACGGCATTCGGATCCTGTGCAACCCTTTGCCAGAACGGATATTTGATGATCCCCGGGGTGTTGAAGCCGACGCCAAGCTCCAGATAAAGGGTCCGACCGCCGCGGTGGGTGTGCAGAAAGTTCGCATACCGTTCTGCCGCACGATGCCAGCCCTCGTCTTCCACAAAACGATCATCACAGCGCAGATTCATGATCATGGGCCTGCCGCAGCACGGACAAACCGGAATGAGCCCGGACGGAATGCGCATATTTGCCGTTTCTTCGACCATCTGCCGGATGCGCGCCTCGTTGTCATAGGTTTTCGGACAGCACGGCGCGCCGCACTGGAACAATCCGTAGTCCCCCTGCGTATAAAACAGCCGCTTTTTGTCAATCCCAGCTTTCTGAAAGCAGTGATCCACGTTCGTGGTGAGAACAAAGTAGTCCTTGTTCCGCAAAAGAGACAATAGCATATCGTATACCGGCTTCGGCGCGTCCCGGTATCGATTGATCAGAACGTAGCGGCTCCAGTATGCCCAGTATTCCTCCTGCGTTTCGAACGGATAAAAGCCGCCCGCATACATATCCCGGATGTGGTACTTTTCTGCAAAATCGGAAAAATAACGGTCAAACCGTTCTCCGTCGTAGGTAAATCCGGCAGCGGTGGAGAGTCCGGAGCCTGCGCCGACAAGGACGGTGTCGCTTTCGGAGAGCAGCATACGCAGCTTATCGCATTGCGCCGAGCAGTCGTGCGTAGATGCTTTTGTCCAGATCCATGAAAACATTTAAGATCACCTTCTTCAAACCGGTTTGCGTATTGAGAAACGTGCGCACCGTCTGTATCGCGATTTCTGCCGCCTCTGCGTGGGGAAAATGGAATTCCCCGGTAGAGATGCAGCAGAACGCCACGCTTTCCAGTCCTTTTTCCGCTGCCAGTGTGAGACAGGCGTGATAACAGGAGCGCAAAAGTGCCCGATCCCGGTCTGTTACCGCGCCGCTGACGATGGGACCAACGGTGTGCAGCACATAGCGGCAGGGCAGACAGAAGCCGGGCGTGCATTTTGCCTGTCCGGTCGGCTCTGGATAGCCCTGCTGTTCCATGAGCTGTGCGCAGGCAAGCCGCAATTCCACACCGGCAAAGGTATGGATCGCGTTGTCTATGCAGTGATGATTCGGAACATAGCAGCCGGTCATGCCGCTGTTTGCCGCGTTTACGATAGCGTCGCAGCGCAGTGTGGTGATGTCGCCCTGCCAGAGATACAGTCCCGGACGCAGCGGTGTGAGGGTATCCACATCGGTGATGCCGGCTGCCTCACGCTCCGTGCGCAGATATTCGTTTTGTACGGTGAGAAAATCCGCACCGATCTCCTGCGGCGGACGGACATTCATGAGTCCGCGCAGCAGCAGCCGCTGTTTTTCCGCAGCCATCGGGATTTCTGCCGTTTCCTGCCGCTCTGCCAGCAGATACCGGATCAAAAATACCCTTCGTTCCGCCTGTGTCATTCCGCCCGCCTCCTCTATATACGTGTGATGATTTGCCTGGGACAGATCTCCGCGCAGCGTCCGCAGTGGAGACAACGATTGGGATCGATGACCACGGGCTTCCCTGTGATGTCGATGCATTTCTGCGGACAGACGGAATAGCAGAGCTTGCAGCCGATGCAGCCGTTTCCCACGAAATATCCCGTTTGCTTGGGTACTGCCTGCCCTATGGTAAAGCTGTCCCGCACCACGTGCGCCGGATCACGGATGTCAAAATATTCTCCCACAGCCTCGTACAGGCAGAACACCTCCAGGACCGCACGTGTGTCGCCGGGATAGATGGACTGCATATAGGGATTTTTGGCAAAGATCTCCGCAAGGCGTTCCGTGCCGACGCTTCGGATCTTGCCGCGCATGGAAACGGAGCGTTTGCCGCGGACAGCGGTGAGCGCGATATAGCCCTGCTCCAGCAGCTGTTCGTAGAACGCTTTGCCGCGCGCAGTGAGAAAATATACGCCCTGCTCATCCCAGAGCATCATATCTATGATACGGAGCTGCGGATGACCGTCCTTGTCGATGGTGGCAACGGCGGCGGAATGCATCTCCTCCACCAAGAGCCGCAGATAGTCGTTTTTTGTCATGATTGCCTCCCAAAAGCACAGTGTCGCGGATGCGGAGCGTCCAAGGGGAACTGTCTCAGAACGTGTAGGGAGGATTGCCGGAGAAGTCGGCGATGACACCATGCGCGTCCTTCAGATAAAATACCTCGAAGATGGGGTTGGAGGCGTCTCCGTACTGTCCCTTCACGATGGGATTGGCGATGCACATTTCCTTGGCAGCCATGTTGTTTTCAAATACCGCCGTGCCATGGAGACGGAGCCACGCATATTCCGGACTGGAGACGGAGATTTCAATTTCCGGATTGACCTGCATATCCTTATAGACATCCTTCTGATTGTTGGTGCAGAACCAGAGCTTTCCGTCCAGCTCACCGGCAAACATGAACGGACGGCATTTTGCCTTTCCGTCACGACCGATGGTCGCCAGATACTGTATAGGGTTGGCATTGAGAAATTCTACGACTTTTTTCATTTTGAGTACCTCCGGAGAGTATATTTTTTTCGGTGGAAAGGTTGTTTTTTCCTTTCGCTGGTACTATAATATCACCAGAGCGTCCGTTTGTAAAGTACGCACAATATTGTGGTATAGTTACCGCGCGGTAACAAACGGACAGGCACCGCAGGGAAACCGTTGTGGAAAGCACTGGAAAATACGCTGTCCGGCGGGTGCGGAAAAAATTTTTGAGGAGATCGGATATGTGCGCAGAAAAAGCCAAAAACGAACTGCCCGCCTGCCCCGTAGAGACGACTTTGACGTTGATCGGAGACAAATGGAAGGTGCTCATTTTACGGGATCTGATGCCGGGTACCAAGCGGTTCGGCGAGCTGAAAAAATTGGTAGGGAACGTGTCGCAGAAGGTGCTGACGGCGCAGCTGCGTGATATGGAGGAAAGTGGGCTGGTGCATCGGGAGGTCTATGCCGAGGTTCCGCCGCGCGTAGAATATTCCCTGACACCGCTTGGCAAAAGCCTGAAGCCGATTTTGGATTCTCTGTGGAACTGGGGTGAAGAATACAAGGCCTCGCTTGGCGTATAAGAAACTGCCGTGATCCCTGTGGTCGGGAGCGCGGCAGTTTTTTGCGGCAATTTATTCCATGCGGCAATTTATTCCATTGGTGCGAGCGTGACCTGTGCTTCGACATTGGTGGTGCCGTCCGCGCGGAGTGTGCGCAGATAATAGGCGTTATCGGTTTCACTGCCGCAGCAGATGCGGATGGCTTCGCCCAGCGGTGCTTCGTGCTGGAAATGCATGAGAAGCGACGTGACGCGGCGGCCGCGCATATCCCCGATGTAGCCGCAGAGCAGATCCGGGTACTTCGTGTTGTTCATGTGTCCGTTGGAATCGATATCCGTGTAGGTCACAGTGTGCGTGCCGACCTGCGGCATGGCAAGCTCTGCGGGGATCTTCAGACGCGTGGGCGTGTCGATGGGGATTGCCTCCTCCTCGCCGTAGGGAAGAGCGAGCTCGCCGACCCGATGCAGCCGTTTGTCCGTCACGCCGACCAGTGCCCAGGCGGTAACGGCTTCCGCCATGACTGCACCGCCGCGCAGGATCCGGTGGCTCCGCATAAAGGTCACGCCGCGCGAGGGACACGCCCACGATTCGCCGATGATGCGGTCATGGGAGTACAGCGGTGCATACAGACGCAGACGCAGTGTGGAGAGGATAAACGCCGCGCCGTATTCTGAAACGAGCCGACCGTAGGACATTCCCGCGTCCTCCATCTGACTGAACGCCGCGTCCTGCATGAACCGCATCACACCCGATGCCGATACAATGCTGTTTACGTCCATATCGTTGGCGTTTACCCGATATTCTCCGCTGAATTTCATACGATAAAGAACCTCCGTGATTGAAAAAGGAACCGGGGAAAGCCGATCGGGATGGACGGCATTCCCCGGAATTGAGATTGTACAGTTGCTTACAGCGTGTTGGCGGAGCCGAGTACGTCCTTGATCTTGTGCTCGACCATCTTCTTGACCTCGGTTCTTGCGACGGAGAGGTAGGTTCTCGGGTCGAATACGTCCGGCTGATTCGTCAGAACGCGGCGGATGCCGGCGGTCATGGCAAGACGGATGTCGGAGTCGATGTTGATCTTGCAGACGGACAGACGGGCTGCCTGACGAAGCTCTTCCTCCGGGATACCGATGGCATCCGGGAGCTTACCGCCGAGAGAGTTGATCTCGTGTACGTATTCCTGCGGAACGGAGGACGCGCCGTGGAGTACGATCGGGAAGCCGGGCAGACGCTTGCCAACTTCTTCCAGAATGTCGAAACGGAGCGGCGGCGGAACGAGAACACCGTCGGCGTTCCGGGTGCACTGCTCCGGCTTGAACTTATATGCGCCGTGGCTCGTACCGATGGCGATTGCGAGAGAATCCACGCCGGTCTTTGTCACAAATTCTTCCACTTCGTCCGGGCGGGTGTAGGAGGAATCCTCCGCGGATACCTTTACGTCGTCCTCAACGCCTGCCAGTCTGCCCAGCTCGCCTTCTACGACAACGCCTCTTTCGTGCGCATATTCCACGACCTTGCGGGTCAGGGCGATGTTGTCCTCAAATGTGTGGTGGGAGCCGTCGATCATAACGGAAGTGAAGCCGCCGTCGATGCACGCCTTGCAGATCTCAAAATCGGCGCCGTGGTCGAGGTGGAGCGCGAGATCGATGTCCGCGTCACGGATGGCTGCCTGCGCCAGTGCCATCAGATATTCCTGCTTGGCGTACTTGCGCGCACCTGCGGATACCTGTAAAATGACGGGAGAACGAAGCTCACCGGCCGCTTCCGTGATCGCCTGAACGATCTCCATGTTGTTGATGTTGAATGCACCGATTGCGTAACCGCCGGCATATGCCTTACGGAACATTTCGGTCGTGGTAACAAGTGCCATACGAAAACTCTCCTTTTGATCTTATCATCCTGCGGGATTGCACCGCATATCTTCTAACGGTGTAATTATACCCGTTTTTGCGCCAAAAAGCAAGGGGAAAATGTGAATTTCCGGACGGATTTCCCGATTTTCGGAGATTTCACAGCTCAAAACATGAAAATTAACAGAATAGTTACAATTAAAATTATTGTAACATTTTATGAGAAGAATTGTAAATTCACGGGAAATCCTCTTGATTTCCGGAAATGTTGTTGACTTCGCTGGGATTTCGTGATAAAATAGTACACTGAACGAAATTGCTCTCTTTGCAAATCCGCACCTTTTTCGTAGTGCAGATTCCACAAACAGGCGGATTTCGAGGAAATTTGAAAAAGAAAGTTGGATCTGCACAGACGAAATCTCATCCCTCTTTTTCATAAAAGTTTTGCGGAGCTTTTTCAAAAGCGACCGTACTCCCTCGTATCCCCCCGCAGACAGGGCAGTATCCAAGTAGAATGGAGTGAAAGCAAATGGTCAGACCGCAAAAAGTCGGGAAAAACATACGCATGAGTTTTTCCAAGATCGATGAAGTGCTGGAAATGCCGAACCTCATTGAGGTGCAGAAGTCGTCGTTCCAGTGGTTTCTGGACAAGGGACTGATGGAGGTGCTGCAGGACGTATCTCCGATCACGGACTACTCCGGCAACCTGTTCATCGATTTTGTAGGATATTCTCTCGATTCCAAGCCGAAATATCCGGTGGAGGAATGTAAGGAGCGCGATGTAAACTATGCCGCTCCGCTGAAGGTCGATGTGCGCCTTTCCAATAAGCTCACAGGCGAGGTCAAGCAGTCTTCGATTTTCATGGGCGATTTCCCGCTTATGACGGAGAAGGGCACGTTTGTCATCAACGGCGCAGAACGCGTTATCGTCTCCCAGCTCGTTCGTTCGCCCGGTATCTACTACGAATCCGCCGTCGATAAGACCGGTAAGCGCACCTACGCCTGCACCGTCATCCCCTATCGCGGCGCGTGGCTCGAATACGAAACCGACGCCAACGACGTGTTCTATGTCCGTATCGATAAAAACCGGAAGATTCCCGTCACCATCCTCATCCGCGCGCTCGGCATCGAAACGCCTGCGGAGATCGAGGAAGTGTTCGGTAAGGAGCCCAAGCTCACCGCTACCCTGGAGAAGGACATCTGCGAACGCGAGGCAATCGACAACAAGACCTCCATCCGCGATGAAGCTCTGAAGGAGATCTATAAAAAGCTCCGTCCCGGTGAACCCGCCATCGTGGAATCCGCCGAGATCCTCATGAACAGCCTCTTCTTCGATCCGAAACGGTACGATCTCTATGCCGTCGGTCGTCATAAATTCGATAAGAAGCTCTCTCTCGGCAACCGTATCGCGGGCAGAACGCTCTCCCGACCGGTCGTGAATCCGCTCACCGGCGAATTGCTGTTTGAGGACGGCGTGACCCTCTCCACAGAGGACGCGCTTGCCATCGATCATGCCGGCGTTTCCGAGGTCTATCTCGTCCGCGATGAAAATGCTGCGCATGACGACGAAAACGAGATCAAGGTCTTCTCCAACGGCACCGTCGAGCCGGAATACATCATTGGTTTCCCGCTGACCGATTGCGGCGTGGTCGAAAAATGCCGTCTGGACGTACTCCAGGACATCCTTGCCGAGGCAGGCGGGGACGTCGATGAGGTCAAGGCGATCGCAAAACGGCGCATCGGCGAGCTTTGCCCGAAGCACATTACCCGCGAGGACATCCTTGCGTCCATCAACTACCTGCTCACCCTCTCCCATGAGGTCGGCGTCGTGGACGATATCGACCATCTCGGCAACCGTCGTCTCCGCAGCGTGGGCGAGCTTTTGCAGAATCAGCTCCGCATCGGCTTTGCCCGTATGGACAAGATCATCAAGGAGCGCATGAATATCCAGGACAACGAGGCACTTTCTCCCCAGACGCTCATCAACATCCGCCCCGTCGTCACCGCCATCCGCGAATTTT
>USGH01000012.1 GCA_900554225.1 uncultured Eubacteriales bacterium
TGATCGATTTCTGGCGTTTTCCGGCGACCCCACACGCGGACTGACGATTCTGCCGATGGAGCTGATCGAACGAAATGGCACGGCACTGCGGGAATGCGTTCTCAGCATGGCGGATCGCTGGGGATTGCCGGACGATTTTGCCGCATGGATCCGGAAGTCCTGCGTGTTCGTGAATACCCTGGTCGATAGAATCGTCACCGGATTGCCCATGGATCCCGCACCAATCTGGAACACCCTCGGCTATCGGGATGACGCGATCACGGTTTGCGAGCCGGTTTTATCGCTTGTACTGGTGGACAAAACGGGGATTCCCGCATTGGAGCCGCTTCGGAATGCCGGACTACCTGTGACGATCACAGACGATCTCGCACGGTATCGGGAACGGAAGGTGCGGATACTCAACGGCGCACATACCGGAAATGTGCTGTGCGGGATTCTCGCCGGGATTCCTATCGTTCGGGAGCTTGTGCAGCATCCGGATTGCGGCACGTTTTTGTCGGATATGCTCCGGGAGGAAATTCTCCCCTATGTCCCGGTCGATCCGCGGGATCCGGACGGGGTACGCCGTTTTGCAGGTGATGTGCTGGATCGGTTTGACAATCCCTACATCGATCACCGCCTGCTCGACATTTCCATCGAATCTGTGGAAAAATGGCGTGTACGGATCCTGCCGTCCTTCCGCGATGCCTGTCACGCGACCGGGAAACTGCCGCTTCGCCTGACCTTTTCCTTCGCCGCGCTTCTTGCCTTTATGACGGGAACGGCGCAAAACGGCACGGTCACGGGAAGTTGCCCGAACGGCACGACCTATCCGATCCGGGATACACGTGCGGAACCTTTTCTTTCATACTGCTGTCTGCCTGCTGCGGAATACGTGCGTCAGATCGCCCAAATGACGGAGCTGTGGCAGGAGGATTTGACGGCATATCCGCAGTTTACGGAAACGGCTGCCGAAATGCTTTGCGATATCCGGCGGAATCCGATCGAAGCAATACAGAAGTGGAGGGAACGGGCATGAACGGGATCCGCATTCATCCAAACGACACCGTCGCCGTTGCATTGGAGCCGCTCACACCGGGACAGACGCTGACCATCCCGGACTATGGGACCGTGCAGGTACGTGAGGCAATTCCCGCGGGACATAAAATTGCGCTTTTCTCCCACAAGCCGGGGGACAGCGTTGTCAAATACGGCAGTGTGATCGGTACGGCAACGGCGGAGATCGCGAAAGGTACGCTCGTCCATACGCACAACTGCCAAACGAATCTTTCCGGTACGCTCTCGTATACGTATCAGCCCGATTTCCATGAGCTGCCGCCGGAGCCGCCGCGCACCTTTGCAGGGTATCGCAGAGAGAATGGCAGGGTCGGGATCCGCAACGAGATCTGGATCTTTCCGACGGTCGGTTGTGTAAACGGTATTGTCACCGCACTGGCTTTGGCAGCAAACGAGAAATTTGCCCCCAAACAGACAGAAATCGTTGCCTATACGCATCCGTTTGGCTGCTCACAGTTGGGCGAGGATGCGGTACGGACCATGGATCTCCTGTGCGGATTGATCCGTCATCCGAATGCCGCCGGGGTGCTTGTTGTGGGATTGGGGTGCGAGAACAGTCCCATCCCGCTTCTGCAAAAACGGCTTGGCGCATACGATCCCACTCGTGTACGGTTTCTTGCCTGTCAGGACTGCACGGATGAGATGGAGGAGGGACTATCCATACTGGGCGAGCTTTGCCGGAAAGCGGAGACGGCAGTGCGCACGGAGACCCCGGTATCGGAGCTTGTTGTGGGACTGAAATGCGGCGGATCGGATGGTTTATCCGGGATCACTGCCAATCCGCTTCTCGGCGTGGTGTCCGATCGGCTTATCTCCATGGGCGGCTGCACGATCCTGACCGAGGTGCCGGAGATGTTCGGAGCGGAGACAGCACTCATGGCGCGATGTCGGAACGAGACGATCTTTCGGAAAACGGTCGATATGGTCAACGGCTTCAAAGCGTATTTTCTCAGTCACGAGGAGCCTGTCGGAGAGAATCCGTCTCCCGGAAACCGTGCCGGCGGGATCACAACGCTCGAGGAAAAATCACTCGGCTGTACGCAAAAGTCCGGGAGCGCGCCGGTGGAGGAGGTCCTTTCCTATGGCGAACCGATCCATACGCACGGACTGTCGCTTTTGCAGGCACCGGGAAACGATTTGGTGGCATCCACGGCACTGGCGGCATCCGGCGCACAGCTCATTCTCTTTACCACCGGTCGCGGTACTCCATTCGGCAGTCCGGTGCCCACGATGAAGCTCTCGACAAATACCGCACTGGCTCAAAAGAAGCCGCACTGGATCGATTTTGACGCGGGACAGCTTTTAGGCGGCATTCCGATGGCAGCTTTGGCGGAAAGGCTCCTTCTGAAGATCCTTGCCGTTGCGTCCGGGAGCGAGACTGTCTGTTCCGAAGGGTTGTCCCGGGAAAATCTTGCGATCTGGAAAGACGGTGTGACCCTCTGATTCCACATAGACATGTATAAAACCGTACCAAATGGTCCATTTTAATGAAAAAGAGAGATGGACCTGTGAGGTGCGGAAATGCAAAAAGAAAACAGATCGGTGTGGACATGGCTCGGCGTATTTTTATCCGGCGGCGGGATCTACAGTGCCCTTGAAATTCTGTGGCGCGGCTATACCCATTGGACGATGGCGGTCACGGGCGGCGTATGTCTCGTTCTGCTCCACGGACTGAATCATCTGTGTGCGCGCTGGGCACTTGTGTTCCGCTGTCTGACCGGCTCGGCGATCATCACGACAATGGAGCTGGCGGTCGGACTGCTTGTCAATCGCGCGGCGGGCCTTGCGGTATGGGACTATTCCGATATGCCGGGCAACCTTCTCGGACAGATCTGTCCGGCGTTTTCGGCAATGTGGTTTCTGCTCTGCATCCCGGCGTTCGGCATCTGTCGGGGAATCGATCGTCTTGCAGCGGGAAAGGAAAAAATCGTGGGATTTTTTCAAACCCATGGAAAACGGTGGAGAAGGCAGAAAAATCTATGAGAAAGGGAGCGTTCCATGCATAAGCGAAAATCACTGTCCCGTGAGGATCGATATTGGCGGCGGCGTGCCATCCTGAAGTGGACAAAGGTGGCACTGTTCATCCTGTTCTGCGGAATATTTTCCTTTGTCGGCACATGGACCTATGCGCGCTCCGGCAAGTTTATCCCGACACGTGAGATGTTGTGGAACACGGCGTCCGTGCGGTGTGTCGATGTCGGGCAGGGGGACGCCACGCTGCTCCTGGACAATGGACACGCAGTCTTGATCGATACGGGAACCCGGGATTACGCGGAGCATCTGGCTGCATATACCCATTTCTACGCGGGGCGGATCGACATTTTGTTTCTCACCCATGATCATGCGGATCACTGCGGCGGCGCGGAGAAGATTCTTACGGATTTTCGTGTCGGTACCCTCGTGATTCCGGATGCGGGCGATTGGGACCGGATTGTGGAGGTCGCCATGGAAAACCGTACCCGTGTGATCCGGTATACGCCGGAGGATGCCGGCATGACCCTTTCCGCCGGAGAGATCACCTGTATCGTTCTCGGACCTGCTGCATTTGTGGAGGACAACGGCAATAATAACAGTTTGATCGTGCGTGCGGATCTGTGGGTGGATGAAAATGTCTGCTCTGTGCTGCTCACCGGAGACGCAGAGGCAGAGGAGGAGGCTGCTGTTCTTGCCGCACCTTATGCTGCCGCGCTGCGTGCGGATATTCTGAAAATCGGTCACCACGGATCCGCCTCGTCCCCCTCGCTGCGGATTTTCTACATGGTCGCTACGAGAGTCTGTACGATTTCCTGCGGCAATGGGAACGAATACGGTCATCCGCACAACGAAACGATCGCGCTGCTGGAATCCGCCGGCGTACCATATTGCCGCACCGATCTGGAGGGGACGATTGCGCTCGATTTTGACGGAGAAAAGATCACCAAACGGAAGTGGTAGGGGTACATAGAAATTGCATAACAAAAAGAGCCGTCCCACAAGAAACGACTCTTTTGTTATGTAAGAAACCAATGCGGCTCAAAATTCCACAGCCAGTCCGGTTTCGGAGGATTTTCTTGCCGCCTCGATCACGCGGAAGCAGCGCAGAACACTTTCCGGCGTGACGACCAGCTCCTCTTTCCCATCCAGATGCGCGGCGAGATTCTTGTAGAGCGTAGCCCAATCCTGCGGGATCGTATGCTCTGGCAGCGCGACCTCTTCCCACTCGTCTACCTTGTAATCGCCGATCGTGCGATGCGCCATCGATCCGCCGGGATAGAGCAGAATGTCCGCGTCTTCCGTGTGGGATTTCGCGATGAATCGTGCCTTGCCGGTTTCTCCGCAGCAATCCTCTACATAGATGCTGCCGCGGTTGCCGAGGATCCACCATTTCGGCATCGGGTATGGAGAGAACGTGGTGCTTTCCACCTGTGCGGTCAAACCGTTCTGGAACCGAATGAGGATCTTTGCGTAGTCGTCCACATCGTAGGAACGGATCGTTTTGACAGATGCGAATACGGACTGGATCGGATTGTCAAAGAGGTATAGCGTCTGATCCAGCATATGCACACCCCAGTCGCCGAGCATTCCACCGCCGTGATCCGCAAATTCGCGCCAGCCAAACATATGCCCGCTGCCGCCGGATTTTGCATGGATCCGGTTCTCTACTGTGATGAGATCGCCGCAGTAGCCCTTTTGCAGAGCTTCCTTCACGATCAGACAGTCTCTGTCGAAACGGCGGTTGTGGTGGACCGTAAAGACCTTGCCCGCTTTCTTCGCCGCAGCCATCATCCGTTCGATTTCCGCGGAGGTCATGGCAGCCGGCTTTTCACTCATTGCGTGGTATCCGGCTTCCAATGCCGCGCAGACATAGGGACAGTGAAATTGGTTGGGGGTTGCGACGAGTACGATGTCGAATATACGTGATGCCAGAAAATCGCCAATGTTGTCAAACGCCTTGAGTCCCTTCGATTCCGCATAGGCGCGGCGGTCGGGATTTACGTCGTATACGGCGGTGGGGGTGAAGGGAACATCCTCGCGCATTGCGGTGTCGTAGTGGTATCCGCCTGCCATGCCGCCAAAGCCGATATAACCGATTCTGTAGTTCATGCTGTCCTCCTCGCAAATATGGATTGGGGGTAAGCCCGCCATTTTCGCAGCCTTTTGTGAACCACGAAAACGGCGGGGACAGATCCGGGCTTAGATTTTCTTCGTGCGAATTTCTTCGTTCGCGCGGTCGATGAAGTCGCCTACAGCAATCGCACCGATGTCGCCCTCGCTTCTGGAACGGACGGATACGGTGCCGTCGAGCATTTCCCGTTCGCCGACGATGAGCATGTACGGCGTTTTCTGGAGCTGTGCTTCGCGGATCTTGTAGCCCATCTTTTCATTGCGCAGATCGGCGTGTACACGGAGTCCTGCGGCTTCCAGCTGTGCGTTGACCTTTTCCGCATATTCGTTGAACGCATTGGAAACCGGGATCACAACGACCTGTTCCGGAGAGAGCCACAGCGGGAATGCGCCTGCGAAATGCTCCGTGATGACGCCGATGAACCGTTCGATGGAGCCGAGCACCACGCGGTGGATCATGACGGGACGGTGCTTTTCGTTGTCCGCGCCCGTATATTCGAGTTCAAACCGCTCCGGCAGCTGCATATCCAGCTGGATCGTGCCGCACTGCCAGGTCCGTCCGAGAGAATCCGCCAGATGGAAGTCGAGCTTCGGACCGTAGAACGCGCCGTCGCCTTCGTTGATGGAGTAGGACTTGCCCATTTCGGAGACCGCCGCCTTCAGCGTTTCCGTTGCGAAATCCCAGTCCTTCACGTCGCCCATATGATCCTCCGGCATCGTGGAAACCTCGATCTCGTAGGTCAGACCGAACACGGAATATACCTCGTCAAAGAGGCGAACAACGTTCTTGATCTCGTCCTTCATCTGATCCCAGGTCATGAAGATGTGTGCGTCGTCCTGTGTGAAGCAGCGTACACGGAAGAGACCATGGAGCGCGCCGGACAGCTCGTGACGATGTACCAATCCGAGTTCTCCGACACGGAGCGGCAGATCACGGTAGGAGTGCGGCTCCATCTTGTATACGAGCATACCACCCGGGCAGTTCATCGGCTTGATGGCATAATCCTCGCCGTCGATGACGGTGGTGTACATATTTTCCTTATAGTGATCCCAGTGGCCGGACCGCTCCCAGAGCGCGCGGTTTAAGATCATCGGGGTGGAGATCTCCACGTAGCCGAATTTCTTGTGTACCTGACGCCAGTAATCGATCAGGGTGTTGCGCAGGATCATACCCTTGGGCAGGAAGAACGGGAATCCGGGACCCTCGTCCATGATCGTGAACAGACCGAGCTCCTTGCCGAGCTTACGGTGATCCCGCTTCTTCGCTTCTTCAATGCGGAGCAGATATGCGTCCAGCTCCTCCTTCTTCGGGAACGCCACGCCATAGACGCGCTGGAGCATCTTATTGGCGGCATCGCCCTTCCAATACGCACCGGTGCATTGCGTCAGCTTGAACGCCTTGACCGCTCCTGTGGAGAAGAGGTGGGGACCGGCGCACAGATCGGTGAATTCCCCCTGCTTATAGAACGAGATCGTCTCTCCCTCCGGCAGCTCCTCGATCAGCTGAACCTTGTAAGGCTCGTCCTTTTCCTGCATGAACGCGATGGCATCCGCACGGGAAAGTGTGAACCGCTCGATCTTCTCATTTTCCTTGACGATCTTCTTCATTTCCGCTTCAAGCTTTTCGAGTACCTCGGGAGTGAACGGTTCGGCGGCATCGAAATCGTAGTAGAAGCCTTCCTCGATCGCGGGACCGATGGTGAGCTTGACATCGGGATAGAGCCGCTTCATGGCCTGTGCCAGAATGTGGGACGCGGAATGCCAGAATACGTGCTTGCCTTCCTTATCGGCAAAGGTGTAGAGCTTGACGGACGCGTCGCCATCGATCATATGGGTCAGATCGACCGGCACATCGTTCACGGCACATCCGACCACCTCGCGGGAGATCAGACCAGCCTCACGCGCCGCATCGTATACGGACAGCGGGGCATCAAAGGATACTTGTTTTTCGGGAAAAGTAACGGTAAACATACGCGATACCTCCGTAAAATTCACCAAGAAAGCAAAACGCACCCGACAGACAGATGCACAATGCCGATGGCGATTCATGCGTTTGTCCGGGGTGCGAAAAGAATCCGCACGGTTCCACCCGAGCTTTCACTTCATTTGTATAACATTTGTAGGATCCGTCGCGGGATCCGCCGTTTTCTTCGGCAAGGTGGTATCCGCGCGCTTCTCCGGAGATCTTACACCAACCGATCCCTCTCTGTACGGTGTGTTCGCGGGACTTGTCCTCAAAATACAGTATAACACAGAAATCCGCCGTTGTCAAGGGAAATGCAGCGGATTTTCCCGGCAACCGCATGTATAAAAAGAATCCGGGAAATAGTATCCTTTCTTCGCTTAAATGTAAATGCCGTTGCCGTGCATTCTCCCCCATTTTCCTCTTGCCAAATCCGCATAGATGTGCTATACTGTGTCCAACCAATCCATTTTCATCCGAGGTGTCTTTTTATGATCCGTCTCCGTGCCGCTGTGCCGTCCGATATTCCGTCGTTTCTCGCGATTTATGCACCGTATATCACCGATACCACGTACAGCTTTGAGTATACCGTGCCGTCGCTGCCCGATTTTGCCGCACGATTTGCCGCTGTGACCGCCCGCTTTCCGTGGATTGCCGCTGTGGAGGTGGATGTGTGCGGCGGGGAACGTATCATCGGATATGCATATGCGGCACCTATGGCGGAGCGGATGGCGTACATCTGGAGCGCGGATATGTCCATTTATCTCGATCGGAGCTGTCGCGGTCAGGGAATCGGCACCATGCTGTATACGAAGCTGGAGGAGCTGCTGAGACGATGCGGCTATTACAATGCCTATGCCATCATCACCGCGGAAAATGAACCAAGCCGCTGTTTCCACGCGCACATGGGGTATACACCGGAATCCCATATGGATCGCTGCGGCTACAAAATGGGGCGTTGGCTGGCGGTGGACTGGTATGTCAAGCGGCTGCGGGAAGGGGAACCGACGGAGCTGCCGCAAAAATGGAACGGTGAGATGACCGATGCGTAACGGTACAGGATGGGAATTGTCCGTTTACAGGAGATTTTTCACAGAAATCCGTGTGTTTCCCTTGACTTTCGCACACTTCTCCGGTATAATTTAATATGCACGATTCTTTTTTAGAAATGATCCTGTCGAAGACTGCTCCGGCGGGATTTCTTTTGAAGCGGGAGAACGCAGCATAGGGAGGCGATATCTATAAAACACCTGCTCGCATACATAAAACCGTATATCCGGCGCATGATCAGCGGCTTTTCCGTCAAATTTATCGGTACGCTCACGGAGCTGTTCATTCCGATGCTTCTGGCATATATGATCGATGATGTAGTGCCGCTGAGAGAGAGAAAGTGGATCGTGGTGCTGGGCGGCGCAATGCTTGTCTGTGCAGCGATCGCGTTTTTCGGCAACGTGAATGCCAATCGGATTGCCGCGGGCGTTGCCAGAGATACCGTGGAGAAGATCCGCAACGATCTTTTCAGCCGGATTTCCTATCTTTCCGCCCGCCAGCTCGACCGATTTACCATTCCGTCTCTGGAAAGTCGTCTGACCTCCGATACCTACAACATCCACCAGATGGTCAATATGTTTCAGCGGCTCGGCGTGCGGGCACCACTGCTCCTTTTCGGCGGACTGCTCGTCTCGTTTTCCATGGAGCCGATGCTCACGCTGGTGCTTATTGCCATATTGCCGTTTGTCTGCCTGACTGTGTATCTTGTCACGCGGCGCGGGATTCCGTTGTATACGGCACAGCAGGTCGCCGGAGACGAGATGACACGCGTTGTCCGGGAAAATGCACAGGGCATCCGCATCATAAAGTCGCTCCACAAGGAGGAGACGGAGAAAGCACGCTTTGATACGGCGAACCGGAATCTCAACCGGAGCGAGCAGAAGGCGGCGGGGACGATGGCTTTGACCAGTCCGCTGATCAATCTGTTTTTGAACCTCGGACTGGTTCTTGTGATTCTCGTCGGCGCATACCGTGCCAATCGCGGCGTGTCGGAGCCGGGCAGGATCATTGCCATGATGTCCTATTTCACGATCATCATCAACGCCATGATGTCGGTCACACGTATGTTCATCGTCGGCTCCAAGGGAATTGCATCCGCCAACCGGATTGCGGAGGTACTCGACGCGCCGGAGGATATGCAGCCGGATCCTGCCTATCGCACAGCGGTGCCGGAGAATCCGCCGAAGATCGCGTTTGAGGACGTTTCCTTTTCCTATAACGGCGTGACGGACAATCTGTCGCACATCTCCTTCACGGTCGGAGCCGGGGAGACGCTGGGGATCATCGGACCGACCGGTTCCGGCAAATCCACACTCGTATCGCTGCTCATCCGTCAGTACGATGTGACAGGCGGAAGGGTGCTTCTCGACGGTGTGGACGTGCGCGCGCTCGATCACGATACAATCTCCCGGAAATTCGGCGTGGCGTTCCAAAACGATTTTCTCTTTGCAGATACCATCGGCGCGAATATCGATTTCGGCAGGAATTTGCCGGACGGTGAATGGGAGACCGCTGCCAGGATCGCACAGGCGGAGGAGTTTATCCGCGACAAGGAGGACGGCTACGACCATTTCCTCACAATCAAGGGCGCGAACCTGTCCGGCGGTCAGAAGCAGCGGGTGATCCTGTCCCGTGCGCTTGCTGGTCCGCCGGAGATCCTCATTCTGGACGATAGCTCCAGTGCGCTCGACTATGCCACCGACGCGCGACTCCGGAAGGCGATCCGGGAGCGGAACGAAGCATTGCGTAAGAATGGAAAAAACGGCACAACGGTCATCATTGCCCAGCGGATCAGCTCCATTCGACACGCAGACCGGATCCTTGTGCTGGAGGACGGAAAGATCACCGGAGACGGCACACACGAATCGCTGCTTGTATCCTGTCCGCTCTATCGCGAAATCGCCGAATCACAGATGGGAGGTGCGCTCCTTGAATAACTTCAAAATGCCGGGGAACGTCAAGGTGACCAACCCTGCCGATCTGCCCACCGGGGGACGCAAGATCAAGGTGCTGTTCCGGCTGTGGCGATACATGGGCAGATACTGGTACGGGTACCTTGCCGCATTCCTGTTGAATGTTATCGCCAATCTCCTCGCGTTGGAGGGACCGAAGCTATCCGGCTTTGCCATCAGCGCGATCGAACCGGGGACGGGCAGGGTCGATTTTGACACCGTCGTCCATTACTGCATCCTTATGGCACTGCTCTATGTCCTGTCATCCGTGCTCAGCTACGTGCAGCAGATTCTGATGATCCATCTGTCCCGCGGGATCGTCCGGCAGATGCGCTCCGATATTTTCGCCAAGCTCATGCGGATGCGTGTGGAATATTTCGACAAGCACCCGTCCGGAGACATCATCTCGCGCATTTCCTATGACATCGACACCCTGAACGCCACATTGTCCACGGACCTCATCCAGGTCTGCTCCAGTGTGATCACCGTCACAGGTTCTCTCATCATGATGCTGTCGATCTCGCCGCGCCTGTGTCTCATTTTCGCCTTTACCGTGCCGATTGCTGTCGTCACCACGTGGAAAATGGCAGGGATGTTCCGACCGCTGTTCCGCGCGCGCTCCGGTAAGCTCGGAGAACTGAACGGCTATGCGGAGGAGCAGATGAGCGGTCAGAAAACGGTGCGTGCGTACTCCATGGAACCGAATATGATCCGCCGCTTTGCCGCAAAAAATAAGATCGCAGCCGACGCGTATTACAACGCGGATTACCACGGCACACTGGTCGGACCGACGGTCAATCTCATCAACAATATTTCTCTGACTCTTGTGAGCGTGTTCGGCTGCTTACTTTATATGAATGGCGCAATCCATCTCGGAGATGTATCGTCGTTTGTTCTCTACTCCCGTAAATTCTCCGGTCCGATCAACGAGACCGCCAATATCGTAAATGAGCTGCAATCCGCTGCCGCCGCTGCCGAACGGGTATTTCGACTGCTTGACGCGCCGGAGGAGGTGCCCGATCTGCCGGACGCGGTGCGGTTTGGCAGGGATGGCGTCCCGGTGCATGGTCATGTGGAAACACACGCGGTGCAGTTTGGCTACGATCCCGCAAAGACGATCATTCACGATCTCACCATCGACGTCAAGCCAGGCACCACCGTTGCCATTGTCGGACCTACGGGAGCCGGAAAGACAACGATCATCAACCTCATCATGCGCTTTTACGATCCCGATTCCGGCACGATCCGTCTGGAGGGGTACGACACCAAATCGGCGGTGCGGTCTACATTGCGGCGGTCGTTTACGATGGTTTTGCAGGATACGTGGCTCTTCTCCGGGACGATTGCCGAGAACATCGCCTATGGCGCGGATCATCCGGTCACGCGGGAGGAGGTTGAGCGCGCGGCTGTCACAGCGGGAATCGATTCCTTCATCCGGAGTCTGCCGCAGGGATACGATACGCCGCTTGTCGATGAGGGTGTGAATATCTCCAAGGGGCAGAAGCAGCTTCTCACCATTGCGCGCGCCATGGTTTCCGATGCACCGGTGCTGATCTTGGACGAGGCGACCTCCCATGTGGACTCTATGACGGAAATGCGGATCCAGGAAGCCATGCGCCATCTCATGCAGGGACGAACCGCGTTTGTCATTGCGCACAGGCTTTCCACGGTGCGGGATGCGGACTGCATTCTCGTACTGCGGGAGGGCAGGGTGATTGAATCCGGTACGCACGACGCGCTGATGGAAAAGAAAAGTTTTTATTATTCTTTGCACAATTCGCAATATGATGGTTGAAATTTCCGGAAAGATATGATACAATAAGCTATCCACGGATGGAAGGAGCGTGTACTCTATGCAGAAAATCCGTATCGGCTCGATAGGGCTTGGCAACATCTCCACCGGTGTCCACATCCCCGGGATTCAGGCGTCCCCAGATCTTGTCCTCACGGCGATTTGTGATGCGGATCCGGAAAGACTGCGGCAGCGCGGGGAACAGTACGGCATCGACGAGGTGCATCGGTTCACGGACTACCACGACCTCATCGCCTGTCCCGAGGTAGACGCTGTCGATATTTCCACACCGAACGTTTCCCATTACGAGATCGCTATGACGGCGGTGGCGGCGGGCAAACCATATGGCGTGGAGAAACCGATCACCATGACGGCAGAGGAAGCAGATTCCCTGGCGGCGGCAACGGACAAAGCAGGCGTGCAGAGCATGGTCTACTTCAGCTATCGGTACAAAGCGGCGGCGCGTATGGCACGGGATATTCTCCTGTCCGGCAAGCTCGGCAAGGTGCATCACGTCAATATGCAGTATTACCAGGGTTGGGGTCTGGCGGATAACGATTGTCCGCTCGTGTGGCGGTTCGTGCGTTCGGTTACCGCTTCCGGTGCCCTGGGCGATCTCGGCTGCCACGGACTGGATCTCGTATCGTTTGTAACAGGAGCGGATTATGAAGCCGTTACTGCGCATCTCGATACGATTCTCCCGGAAAGACGACTCCCGGACAACTCGGGCTATGGAAAGGTTGACGTAGACGACTTTTCCAATATGCTCTGCAAAATGACGGGTGGCATCTCCGCATCCTTCCAGATCTCCCGATTTGCATATGGACGCGGAAATTACCAGCGGATGGAAATCTACTGCGAGCATGGCGGACTGGTCTATCACCTCGATCGGATTCCCGGCGTGGACGAGCTTGCCATGGCGGATAAGGAGTCCGGCGGCGTATATGTGGATCAGGTGATTCCGGAAAAGTATCATGTATCCCAGATGCAGGCTTTCGCGGATCTGCTGCTCGGACGGGACGACGGCGAAAACGCGTCAATCACGGATGGAAAACGCAATGCCCATGTGTTGGATGCCATCCTCCTTTCCGCAAAGACGGGGAACTGGGTCAGGCTTTGAAAAACGACAACTTAGAGGAACCAACCCAATATCTGTAAAGGAGATTTTTTATGAAAATCACAGTTTGGAACGAGTACAGACACGAAAAGATGGACGAAGCGGTCAGCAATATCTACCCGGATGGGATCCATGGCTGCATTGCAAAATTCCTGACCGAAGCCGGCTTTGACACGACGACCGCAACGCTCGATATGCCGGAGGCAGGTCTGACCGACGAGGTACTGAACAATACCGACGTGCTGTTCTGGTGGGGACACATCTCTCATCATGAGGTGCCGGATGAGATCGTGGAAAAGGTATATCGCCGCGTACTGGACGGAATGGGACTGATCGTCCTGCACTCCGGTCACGCGTCCAAAATCTTCCGGAAGATCTGCGGTACCAACTCCGATGCACTGAAATGGCGTGAATCCGGCGACCGGGAAATCCTGTGGGTCATCGACCAGAGTCATCCGATCGTGCAGGGCATTGGCGAAAAAATCGTTCTGCCGCATGAGGAAACCTACGGCGAGCATTTTATGATTCCGGCTCCGGACGAACTGGTTCTTGTCAGCTGGTTCAGCGGCGGGGAAGTATTCCGCAGCGGCTGCACGTTCAAGAGAGGCAGAGGCAAGATCTTCTACTTCCGTCCTGGTCACGAAACCTGCCCGACCTACCACAATCCGCAGGTGCAGAAGCTGCTCATCAACGCGGCAAACTGGGCATACACACCAAAGCGCGAGGAACCGTATCAATATGGCTGGGTGCCGAAGACGGTAGAGGTGCTCGACGCAGAGGAAGCGGGAGAGGCAAAATAATCGCATACCAACGGGGACATTCCGAAAAATCGGCGTGTCCCCGCTTTTTGTTGCTTAAGTGGATGCAAGAAATACCTTAATATTGTATTGGGATTCCCGCTTTCCGAGGTACCGCGTCGCAGAATATGCGGAAGAGCCTCTCAGATCTCGCCCTCCAAACGCCGGATCACCAGCATCAACGCGCGTGCCGTGGACAGTCTGCGTACCTTAGCGCGATCCGATTTGTGGCTAAAATGCGCCGTTTCCGTGACCGTGCCGTTTTCATCCGATACCGCGAAGCAGACCGTGCCGATCGGCTTTTCCTCTGTACCGCCGCCGGGTCCTGCGATCCCGGAGATGGCAACCGAGATCCCGGCACCTGTGATTCTGCGCACACCATCCGCCATATACCGTACACATTCCTCCGATACCGCACCGTAGGTCTCGATCACCGTATGCGGTACACCGAGCAGACTTTCTTTGATCTCATAGGCATACGATACCACGCTGCCGATATACACATCCGGTGCCCCGGGAATATCACCGATCCGGGAGGAGAGCATTCCGGCAGTGCAGCTTTCCGCACAGGCGATCGTCTTGTGATGCTCCCGCAGTGCGGCAAGGCAGCGGAGTACAATGGCGTTCTTCGATTCCCAAACCGTCCGGGAGGTTGTATAGCAGTACGGTCCGACCTCCGTGGCAAGCACCCGGGCTTTCATCGCTGCGATCTTATCCTCGCATTCTTTCTCCGAGGTGCCGCGCGCCGTGATCCGGATCCGCACCTCATGCTCGCAGGCATACGGAGCCACGGTTGGATTTTCGGATTCTTCCATAATCGAACGCAGAATTGCTTCCGCGCCGCTTTCTCCGATGCCATAGAGATGGAGGTTCAGACTCCGGATCGTGTACCCGGAACGTGCGGCAAGATAGGGCTCTACCTCTTCAGCGAACATCGGCTCACATTCCGACGGCGGACCGGGCAAAAGAATCGCGGTTTTCGCGCCGTCCGGAGAAGAAATCGCGGCACCGGGAGCGGATCCCCAGTGATTCGGGAACACGACAGAGCCTTCCGGTACGAGAGCCTGCGCCAGATTGTTCTCTGTCATTTTGCGCCCGGACTCCCGGAAATACGCAAGGATCTCATCCTTCGCCGCTTCATCGGTCACAAGCGGTACACCGAAATAATCCGCCACCGCTTTTTTCGTGATGTCGTCGCACGTAGGTCCGAGACCGCCTGTCAGAATGAGAATATCGGCACGGGTGAACGCCTCACGGATTGCTTCATGGAGCCGGCCGTCATTGTCGCCGACTACGGTTTGCCGATAGGTGGGAAGCCCGAGCGAGGCAAGGCGACCGGCGATAAAAGCGGTGTCTGTGTTGACAATATCGCCAAGCAGCAGCTCCGTGCCTACCGAGAGAATCTCACAAACATTGGACATAAAAATGCACTTCCTTTTCCGGGATCACACCACGCATACCCGTGACCATGCAATCCCTTATATAAAGCAGACAGGGAAGTCTCCGGAAATCATATTCCCGACAGAGCTCCCCCGTCTCTCCCCGTTTTATAACCATACGGGGCAATGGAGTATAACGCCGACTGTATGCCGCACGTTATTGATGAATACGCTGCCTTTCGTCTGTTTTGCGCGAAAAGTCATACCCTGTTGGAAACGGCTCCTGTGGCAAAACGCGGTTATGCAGCGTATTTCTGTACCGTAACCAATGGAGGACGGTTCCGTCATGGCAAATTGCTTACCAGAGAACCTTTTCGCCGCCCTTTTCTACGGATTCAAATGCCTTCATGATGAGACGCAGGTCGGTGCGCATCTGGTCGTGGGTGACAAACTGCGGCTCCAGACCATCGATGGCGCGGACGAAGTTGCGGTAGTAGTCGTGAACATCGGAAACCGGACGGTCAACATCATATTCGTCTACGGTCACGCTGTCGCGCGGAGCCATGGTTTTGGTGAGTCCTGCCGCGGTCTGTACCGGAACGACATCGCTTTCATGCCATGCCTTGCACTTGACCACATGTGCGTTCTGCCGCCAGTCGGAAATGAGCGCGGAGCCGTTCTTGGCGCGCATATAGAAACGGGGCATTGCGATGAAGTTGTAGGTGCCGACCTCAACATACGCCTTCTGACCGTTTTCGTATTCGAGCCAGAACTGGAAGCCGTCATCCACTTCCTCATTGGTGATGTGATCGAAGGTGCAGCGAACGGACGCGATCCCGTCAAAGCCGAGGATCATGCAGATCTGGTCGATGAGGTGGATACCCCAGTCGTAGAGCATACCGCCGCCGTATTTTTTGATGCCGCGCCAGTCGGAGGGAATACCGCGGCTGCCGTGGATACGGGATTCGATATTGATGACGTCGCCGATTTCGCCGCTGTCGTGAATCTTCTTCATCGCGAGATAGTCCACATCAAACCGACGGTTCTGGTGTACGGAGAAGATTCGGTCGTACTTTTTGGAAACCGCGATCATGCGCTCCAGAGCGTCCTGGGACAGCGTAACGGGCTTTTCGCTGATCTCGTGCTTACCGGCGGCAAGAGAAGCGACAACGACCTCTTCATGCACATCGTTCGGAATGGCGACCGTGACCATATCAATGGTGGGATCGGCGAGAAGCTCCTCACGTGTGTTGTACACCTTGATACCGCGGGAGGCAGCCAGCTCTCTCTTTGCGGGATCAATATCGTAAATACCGGCAAAATTACATACGTCGCTGTTTTGCAGATGCTTGACATGGAAACCGCCGCCCATGCCGCCGTAACCGATAACCGCAGCGTTTTTCTTCATAAGTATATATCTCCTGTCTCCCCGTATGCGCAGCATGAATCCACGTGCCGGGGCAAAAATCCTGTCCGTTGTCTGTCCGCAGAGTGTCGGCAGTCTCTCGCTTTGGTGCGTGGGAAAAGCCGAAAATCCGATGGACAGACTCCACCTTTATTATAACAAAATTTCCGCATAAGTCAAGGGGGACAGAGAAAATGTATGCAGAAAAATTCGCAGGGGTTGATTTTGCGGGAAAAGTATGATATACTCATAGTGTGCAGAAATTACTTTTGTGGATACTATGAAGGAGCCAACACCCATGAAAAAAGTCATGCTCGTATTCGGTACGCGACCGGAAGCGATCAAAATGTGTCCGCTTGTCAATACACTGAAAAAACGTGCCGGAATGGAGACCATCGTCTGTGTCACCGGACAGCACCGCCAGATGCTCGATCAGGTTCTAGACGCGTTCCATGTCATACCGGAGTACGATCTGTCCATCATGAAGGAAAAACAGACCCTGTTTGACGTTACAGTCAACATTCTTGAGCGGATCCGCGCGGTGCTGGAGAAGGAGAAACCCGATGTGGTGCTTGTCCATGGCGATACCTCGACCACGTTTGTCACCGCGCTTGCCTGCTTCTATCTCCATATTCCGGTCGGACACGTGGAAGCCGGACTGCGCACCTACAACATCGATTCTCCGTTTCCGGAGGAGTTCAACCGACAGGCGGTCAGCATCATTTCGCGATACAATTTCGCGCCGACCGTATTGGCAAAGGAGAATCTGCTCCGCGAGGGTAAGGCTCCCGCCAGCATTTTTGTGACCGGCAATACCGCCATCGACGCATTGTCTACCACGGTTCGTGCCGATTATACGCACCCGGAGCTCGAATGGGCATCGGACAGCCGGCTGATCGTGATCACCGCGCACCGGCGGGAAAATCTTGGCGAACCGATGCACCATATGTTCCGTGCGATCCGCCGGATTCTCGACGAGCACCCGGATGTCAAGGCGATCTATCCGATTCATATGAACCCGGCGGTACGGGAGGCGGCACATGCCGAGCTGGACGGCTGCGACCGGATCCGGATCATCGAACCGTTGGAGGTGCTCGATTTCCACAATTTTCTCGCGCGCTGCTATCTCATTCTGACCGACAGCGGCGGGATCCAGGAGGAAGCACCATCTCTCGGCAAGCCGGTGCTGGTCATGCGTGACACCACGGAACGACCGGAGGGGATCCAGGCGGGTACGCTCAAGCTTGTCGGTACCGATGAAGCGGTCATCTATGACAACTTCAAAAAACTGCTTGTGGATACGGAAGCCTATCGCAAAATGGCGACCGCGTCCAATCCCTATGGCGACGGCAAGGCATGCGAACGGATCGCGGACATTCTGGAATCCGGCAAAACAGAGCGATAAGCGAAATGGCGACACCGAAAAAACAGCCGACATTCCGCGTGGTGAACAACGATATTCGCCTGGTTCCGTATTACCGCAATGACGCGGTGTCGTTGCCCTGGTACCAGGATGCGGATCTGTGTAAGCAGGTGGACAACCGTGACGAGCCGTATACCGTGGAGCTGCTGCACAGGATGTACGACTACCTGTGCGCAAACGGCGCGTGTTACTATATCGAGTATCGCGGTGTGCTGATCGGAGACGTATCGCTGCAGGACAACGGTGAGCTTGCCATTGTAATCTGTAAGGCATACCAGAATCGGCATATCGGCAGGCAGTGTGTACTTGCCATGCTCGATCTGGCGCGGGAGAAGGGAATGGAGCGGGTCAACGCCAGAATCTACGCCTTCAATACACAGAGCAGACGGATGTTTTTGTCTGTCGGATTTGTCGAAACCGGGGACGAGTGGTTCACATATACGCTTTGACAGACGCGGGCTTGTCTGCGTGTGCAAAAAAGAACGACCGCTTTTTCAAACGATCGTTCCATAACCTTTATCCAATAATATCCGACAGCTCCTCCGGCGTGTCGATCATGTGGTAGCATTCTGCCACAGAAGCGGCGATGAATCCCTCGTCGGTACCCTTTTGTAAGAGGGCGCGCAGTGCATCGTAATACCCGTCGGTGTTCAGAATGCAGATCTTTTTGTCTGTCTGCCCAAGCGAGCGGAGTGTGAGGATTTCAAAAAATTCATCCCACGTGCCGATTCCGCCGGGTGCCATGACGAACAGGTCGCTGTTTTGCTCCAGTGCGTCCTTCCGTTCCCGCATGGTGTCGGTAAAACGCAGATCGGTACAGTGCGGATACAGTACGCCCGGCGTATCAAAAAAGTGCGGCGCGATCCCGAGAATGGTTCCTCCGCCATCATGGACACCGCGTGCGACAGCCCCCATGATTCCTGTATCCCCCGCACCAAAAACGAGCGTGTGTCCGTTCTCACCGATCCATTTTCCAAGCGTGTACGCCGCCGATTTGTATTTTTCCGCAATGGTATCGCTTGCCGCGCCATATACACAGATTCGCATACGATTCTCCTCCGATCACTAAGGCTCTGATTTCAGGTTGCTTTTGCGCGAAAAACCATATGTTTGAGCCTTCCAGCGCAAAACGCGATGTATGCAGAGCATTCTGATAAAAACGCTGCTTTCATGTGGATGGATGCAGCGCATTCTAAAACTCTACCTATTAGTATAAGGAAATATGCCGGAATTGCCAACGGGCTTCCTGTAAACGAATCGTGAATTTTTCGCGCATAGGTATATCCTCTGGAAAGGAGTGCGTCCATGGGCAGATGTATCGAGAACATAAAGGAATGGCTGCACATTCTTGCGCAGTATACATTCCACTATATCTGTCCCGTGTGCCACACGACGGTGCTGTACGAAAAGGGGATCTGTCCCGGCTGCCTTGCGATGCTGGAAACGGAGGAGGGGGCGCGCACCTGTCCGACCTGCCGCCGCACCGCACGGGAATGCACTTGTACGCTCTCCCTGCCGATCGGAATCACGTGCGGCAATCCGGCTCGTTCCTGGCTTGCACATACGTTTTACAACTGTTATGAGGATGGCGTGCTGTCCAAGCTGCTGCACAATGCGAAAAAGGAGTACAAAGCGGCACTCTTTGACCACATGGCGACGTCTCTTGCGGCGGATCTCCATGCACTGCGCCGGACGGAGAGGCAGGAATGGCAGTCTGACGCAGAGGATCCGTGGCAGGGCTGGTGGATCACATGGATTCCGCGCTCCTTGAAGGGGTACAACCAATACGGCTTTGATCAGGGCGAGGAATGCGCGTGTCGTATTGCAGACATTTTGGGGATTCCGGCAGTACCGTTGTTTGTGCGCGAGGCGGGACGAACGCAGAAAACACTGAACGCTGTCGAACGGCGGGAAAACGCGGGAAATTCGCTCCATCTGCGCCGGGATCTTGTACTGCCGGAGGGACCGCTGCTTCTCTATGACGATGTAATCACCACCGGATCCTCCATGGCAGCGGCAATTTTCCTATTGGCGGAGTCCGGCATTACCGCGGTATTTCCGATCGCCTACGCCCGCACCGTCCGCGGAAAACGACCGGAGTATATCACGAAAGACACTGAAAAGTAAAAACAAAAGAACCTGCTTTGGAAAATTGAGCAGGTCCTTTTGTTTGTTATACGATCTGTATCAGTTCCGCGAGCATTTTTCCGCATCGATCGCCAACACAAACATCAGCGCGTGCAGGGCATCCTTTGCGTCGGTCACATCGATCACATAGGTGTCCGTCCAATGGAACAGCTCCTTCGAGATCGTGGCAACCGTATTGCCGTTTTCGTCCGCGATGGTCTAATCCCATTCCATGAAGCTGCCTTCGACGTGCCAGCCGTTGAAATCAATATCGTAGCGCGGCGTGAACAGGGAAAACTCCTTTTGGATGCAGCCGAGATACGTATCGTTTTCGCCGTATAGCGCAAAGCAGGGAAGGAATGTGAGGACTTTCTGCTTTACACAGCCGACCTCGTTTCCCGCTGCGTCGAAAATCTTCAGACAGTGTCCCCACGCGAGCTGTCCCTCCACGGTATAGAGCGTATTCTCGTCCGCATCGTAGATGTCGTAGCTGTCAAACCACGTGAAAAAACGCTGTTTGAAATACAGTTTCATGTGTGCTCCTTTTTCAGCCCGAGATGGTCTCAAACATGGCGTAGGTCTTGCGGAAGGTTTCCTTCTTCTCGGCGATGAACTTTTCCATTTCGGCAATCTGTTCTGCGGAGAACTTCTCAAGCATACCTTCCTTGAGCGTACCCTTGTACAGACGGTCGAGCACCTGAGAGTAAGCGATGTTCACGGAAACGATCTCGCCCTTCTGTTCCACGACAACAAGGTCGGACTTTCCGGCAAGCAGCTCATCAACGGCAAATACACCCATCTTGGTGGCAAGGAGTCTGTCGCCCAGTGTCGGAGAACCGCCGCGAACGATATGTGCCATCCGGCAGAATTTCGTTTCGACCCACAGACGGTCGTTGCCTTCCTTCTCGGCAAGCTCCTTGGTGGTGGAATCGATGCGTTTCTTCAGATGTTCGCCCATTTCCGGGAACGCTTCGGATACGATGATGAGGAAGGAACGCTTGCCGGCTCTGCGCAGACGGATGATCTTTTCGATGCACGCGTCCTCATCAAAGGGGCATTCCGGGATCACGGCGTCCACGGCACCGGATGCGATGGCGGTGTTCAGCGTGATGTCGCCGGCACCTCTGCCCATGACCTCCACAACGTTGCAGCGTGCGTGGGATTCGCAGGTATCGCGCAGACGGTCTACGTTTTCAATCACGGTCTGCATAGCGGTGTCAAAGCCGATGGTGTTGTCGGAAGCGGTGATATCGTTGTCGATCGTACCGGGGATACCGATGGTCGGAATACCACGGGCGGATAGATCGGTTGCGCCGCGGAAGGTGCCGTCGCCGCCGATTGCGATCACGCCGTCGATTTCATGCTTCTTCAGCGTGGCAATTGCCTTCTGCATACCGGCTTCTTCCTTGAATTCGAGGCAGCGGTCGGAATAGAGGAACGTGCCGCTGAGCTGGATCTTGTTGGATACATCGTGGGAAGTCAGCGGGATCATTTCGTCGTGGATCATGCCGCGATAGCCGCCGTAAATACCGACCACCTCAACGCCCTTTGCGAGTGCTTCTCTGGTGACGGCACGAACCGCCGCATTCATACCCGGCGCATCGCCGCCGGAGGTCAGAACACCGATTTTTCTGAATTTCTGTGCCATAATTTTCATCCTTTCCGGGATCGTTTCCACAGGTGTGGCGCGTCCCGCACAAATAGATTCTGCATTCTGCATAACACGTATATTGTAATACAAATGGAGCAAAAAATCAAGATATTTTCCGGAAATAACGAGGGGAGGACCTGTAAAATCCGGTATACTCACGTCTCCTTTGCGCCATCTGCACATATCCGGCGGATCAAATTCGCTACGTTCTCATTTGCATCGACATAAGTGAGACCGATTTTCGGATTCTTTCTCTGCCATACGACAAACAGCTCATGCGTGAAAGCCTGATCGATCGTACAGACGCTCAAGCATACAAAACGACCGGGTTATCCTTTTGGGTTCGGTTCAGGATAACCCGGCTTTTTTGTGGTATGATCAAGCTGTCGCAAAACGATGGAAAGGGCAAAGCGTTGAAAAATCATTCGAGACAGGCGTATAAGACGTTGCGCAGGCGGGGAGAAAAATATGGCTCCTGATTGTTGAGCATATGGTGCGCGTACATGAGTGCTGTTTTCCGGTCCGGATCGATGATGAGATACGCACCGGCAGCACCGCCCCAGCCGAATTCACCGATGGAACCGTTGGAGCCTGCCGCACACGGATCGATCATGGTCCGTACACCGAGTCCGTAGCCGTATCCCGCAAGCTGGCTCCACGAGAAATCCTGCATCTGGATCGGCGAGAGAAAATTGCGCCGCATGAGGTCGATTGTGGCGGTGGAGAGCACCTGATAACCGTTTTTCGCCCTGCCGCCGTTTGCCATTGCGTCCGCAAACTCCATGTAATCCGCCACTGTAGAAAGGATCCCGGCACCGCCGCTGTCATAATCGGGACCGAGGATGTGTCCGCACGTATTGTTTGTTGGAAGTGCCTTTTCCAGATCGTCCCGGTAGTTGTACTGGACCGCCATACGGGCGAGCTTTGCCGGATCGTTTGGCAGATTGTACGAGGAATCGATCATCCCGAGCGGCTCAGACAGCACCTTTTTCGCATATTCCCGTGTCGGCATACCGGAAACCACTTCGATAAAGCCGGAGAGCACATCGTGGCAGAGACT
>USGH01000013.1 GCA_900554225.1 uncultured Eubacteriales bacterium
CAGGAAACCGAGGTCATCTGCCACAAAATCATGGTTCCCGTCGGCGTATCCGGCAAGGTAGACCATGTGCTGTCCGGCGAATACACCGTCACGGATGAAATCGGCGTGATCACACAGGAGGACGGCACGAAATTCTCTCTGACCATGCTCCAGCGTTGGCCGGTCCGTCGCTCCCGTCCGTATGCCAAAAAGCTGCCGCCGGATATTCCCATGATCACCGGTCAGCGCAGCATCGACTCCCTTTTCCCGATCGCTATGGGCGGTACGGCGTGCGTTCCCGGTCCGTTCGGTTCCGGCAAAACGGTCGTACAGCATCAGCTTGCCAAGTGGAGCAACGTGGATCTCGTGGTCTATATCGGCTGCGGTGAGCGCGGCAACGAAATGACAGACGTTCTGCGCGAATTTCCCGAGATCACCGACCCGCGTACCGGCAAATCACTGATGCAGAGAACGATCCTCATCGCGAACACCTCCGATATGCCCGTTGCGGCACGTGAGGCTTCGATCTACACCGGGATCACCATCGCCGAATACTTCCGCGACATGGGACTGAAGGTCGCCGTTATCGCGGACTCCACCTCCCGTTGGGCTGAGGCACTCCGTGAGATGAGCGGACGACTTGAAGAAATGCCCGGCGATGAAGGATATCCGGCATATCTGACCTCCCGTCTCGCCCAGTTCTATGAGCGCGCAGGCAGCGTCATTTGTCTCGGTTCCGACGGACGTGAGGGTGCCCTGTCCGCCATCGGTGCCGTATCTCCTCCGGGCGGCGACATCTCCGAACCGGTTTCCCAGGCGACGATGCGTATCGTCAAGGTGTTCTGGGGACTGGATGCCAACCTTGCATACCGCCGTCACTTCCCTGCCATCAACTGGCTGACCTCCTATTCCCTCTACCGCGATCGTCTGGAGGATTGGTACACTGCCAATGTCGATCCGAAATGGACGGAGCAGACCAAGGAAGTCTCGCGCGTCCTACAGGCAGAGGCAGAGCTCGATGAGATCGTCAAGCTCGTCGGTGTGGACGCGCTCTCTCCCGAGGATCGTTTGACGCTCGAGGTGGCGCGCAGTATCCGTGAGGACTTTTTACAGCAGGACGCGTTCAACCTGGATGATTCGTACTGCTCGCTGCAAAAGCAGTTTGAGATGGTCGGACTGATCTTCTATTTCCGTGCGCAGGCTCTGGAAGCACTCAAAAAAGGCGCAGATATTGAGAAGATCGCCATGCTGGACTCCCGTGAGCAGATCGGACGGGCAAAGAACGTACCGGAAGCGGAATACAAAGCGGTGTTTGCCGAGATCCGCAGCCAGATTGACCGTGAGCTTGCCGCTCTGGTATAAGAAAGGATAGGTGCGAAATGATTCGTGAATACAAAACGATAGAAGAAGTCGCCGGTCCTCTGATGCTGGTACGCAAGGTAGACGGCGTAAAATATGACGAGCTGGGAGAGATCGAGCTGCCAAACGGTGAGCTCCGCCGCTGCCGTGTGCTCGAAGTCAACGGCTCCAACGTACTCGTACAGCTCTTTGAACCGTCGCAGGGCATCAACCTCGCCCATTCCAAGGTGCGCTTCACCGGACACAGCCTCCGTCTGCCCGTATCCCGCGATATGCTCGGACGCGTTTTCTCCGGCATGGGTGAACCGATCGACGGTGGTCCGAAGCTCATCCCCGAGGACACCCCCGACATCAACGGCTCCCCGATTAACCCGGCGGCACGCAACTACCCCAATGAGTTCATTCAGACCGGGATCTCCACCATCGACGGGCTGAACACCCTGGTTCGCGGACAAAAGCTGCCGATCTTCTCGGGCTCCGGTCTGCCGCACGCCAATCTCGCCGCCCAGATCGCCCGTCAGGCAACGGTACGCGGAGACGGTGCGTCCCAGTTCGCGGTTGTTTTCGCCGCAGTCGGTATCACCTATGAGGAAGCGGACTTCTTCATCTCCGACTTCAAGAAAACCGGCGCCATCGACCGCACGGTACTCTTTATCAACCTCGCCTCCGACCCTGCCATTGAGCGTATATCCGCACCGCGTATGGCACTGACCGCCGCCGAATACCTCGCGTTCACCTGCAATATGCACGTACTTGTCATCATCACGGACATTACAAACTACGCAGAAGCACTCCGTGAGGTTTCCGCGGCACGCAAAGAGGTTCCCGGACGGCGCGGCTACCCCGGATACCTGTACACGGACCTTGCGACCATGTATGAACGTGCAGGTCGAAAAGAAGGCAGCGACGGCTCGATCACGATGATCCCGATTCTGACCATGCCGGAAGACGACAAGACCCACCCGATCCCCGACCTAACCGGATACATCACCGAGGGACAGATCATCCTCTCCCGCGAAATGTACCGCAAGGGCTATATGCCGCCTGTCGATGTGCTGCCGTCTCTTTCCCGTCTGAAGGATAAGGGCATCGGTGCAGGAAAAACCCGTGAGGATCACGCAAACACGATGAACCAGCTTTTCTCCAGCTACGCGCGCGGTCGTGAAGCCAAGGAATTGATGGTCGTGCTGGGGGAAGCAGCCCTGACGCCGGTGGACAGACTGTACGCGAAATTCGCAGACGCGTTCGAGGCGCGGTATATCAACCAGGGCTTCTACGAAAACCGTACCATCGAGGAAACGCTCGACATCGGCTGGGAGCTGCTCAAACTCCTGCCGCGCAGCGAAATGAAGCGGATCAAGCCGGCAATCCTCGACAAATACTGGCCGATCACGAAATAAGGAGGGATCGCTGTGGCACAGATACAGGTGAATCCCACCAGAATGGAGCTGAAAAAGCTCAAGGCAAAGCTCACCACCGCACGGCGCGGTCACAAGCTGCTCAAGGACAAGCGCGATGAGCTGATGAAGGAATTTCTCGATATTGTCCGGGAAGCCAAAAGTCTGCGCGCTTCTCTCTGCGGCAGCTTCGCCAATGTCACGCGTGGTCTGGCGGAATCCGCTGCGGAAAACGATATGCGTATGCTCCATGAGGCACTGATGCTCCCGACCGCCGGCGGCACATTGACCGTTACGGAGCAGAACCGGATGAGCGTGATCGTGCCGGAGTTCCACTATGCGGCAAATGCGGAATCTGCCGGTCCCGGGTATGGCTTTGCGTTTACCTCGGGGGCTATGGACAATGCCGTCGATGCCGTATGCGATACCGCCGGAGATCTTGTCCGACTGGCACAGCTGGAGAAATCCGCGTGTCTGCTCTGTGCAGAGATCGAGCGTACCCGCCGCCGTGTCAACGCGTTGGAGTACATCATGATCCCGCAATATGAGGAGGCCATCCACCGGATCTCCATGAAGCTTGACGAGAATGAACGCAGTACGCAAACCCGTCTGATGAAGGTCAAAGACATGATGATCTCCGCACAGCTTGCCGCACGTCACGCAGAGGACGAGGAAGCGGAAGACGAGGAAACACCGGCATAAAATCAGGAAACGTGGAAATACGGTACAGCAATGTGCCGTATTTTTCTATGGTTTTTCAGATTTCGGGAACTTTTCCGCATAGCTTTACGTCTATTTTGATAGTACCCCTACAATCGTCCAATCTACGGAGGATACACCAACCATGAAAAAAATGCTTGCACTGGCACTTGTCCTGCTGCTTGTCGGATGCGCCGCACGGTCGGAGAAATATCTTGTGTCCGGCGCGGTCTATCCGGAAATGGCGCCATGTCCGCAGCCAAGCGACTACATCAAACCGAGCGGATACCACGATGACGACGCGTATCACAAGGTTCACGATCCATGGCTTGCCGATCGCAACCGACAGCGGAACCAGCCGGAGGGATACACGGAGGTTCCAAAGGATTATCTTACAGAGGAAATCGCCGCGTTTTTCACGAACGTTGACACGGAAAATCCCATCCTATCGCCTATAAACACGTATATTGCGCTCGCGATGCTTGCCGAGGTTACAGACAGTGAAACAAGAGAAGAGATTCTTTCTGCCGTACACATCGATACACTTGAAACGCTCCGGGACAATGCCCACGCGGTCTGGATGGCAAACTACTGCGACGACGGCGCGCTCAAAAGCATTCCGGCAAGCTCGCTGTGGCTATCCGATACACTGCGTTATCGGGAGGAGACCATAGCCGCGCTTTCGGAGAACTATTTTGCCTCCGTCTATCAGGGGAGGATGGGCGATCCGGATTACGATCGTGCGCTGCGGGACTGGATCGACACGCAGACCGGTGGACTATTTCAGGAATCGTCCAAAAACGTATACCTGGATCCGCTGACCGCCTTCTCGGTGGTGACGACAAGAGCGTATCAGGCACATTGGACCGCGAAATTCTCCCCGTCCGTCACAGAAAACGGTAGCTTTCACGGTGTGGAGGGTGACGTGGAATGCGTGTATATGAAGCAGAGCGGCGACCGGTCGTACTACTGGTCGGATCGCTTTGCCGCCATCGGCTTGTCGCTGCGGGGGAGCGGAACGATGTGGCTTCTTCTGCCGGACGAGGGTGTGGACGCCTCCTCCCTGCTTGCGGACGGAGACGGGACGGCGTTTCTTCTTTGCGGCGGTGAAAATTCTCCCGACAAGCGTGTGATCGTCCATTTGTCCCTGCCGAAATTCGATATTTCCTGTGACGGTACGCTGGACGCGTCGTGGCAGTCGCTCGGCATACAGCGTGTTTTCGGTGCAAGCGCCGATTTCTCCCCGATGCTGGCGGACGGAAATGCGGGTTTTCCCGAGCCGATCACACTGGGCAAGGTGCAGCACGCCGCACGGGTCGCCATCGATGAGGACGGAGTGACGGCAGCCGCCTTCACGTTTGAACCAGTGGTCGGTGCCGTAGAGCCGCCGGATGAGGAGGTGTATTTCACCCTGGACCGCCCGTTTGTCTTTGGTGTTACCTCGCACGACGGTCTGCCGCTCTTTGTCGGGGTAGTGGATCGTCCGTAAATCTCTTATGCAGTCGTGATTTTTCGACGATCACAGCTGTATTTGTGTCCGAATCGTGTCCCGACTTGCATCTTTATGAATTTCCTCGCATAATTTTTGGTTTTCCTATTGCAATTCCCGCAAAAATGTGGTATCATAAGGAAGTCATAGTTTCTATGGCACAGACAGGTGAAGTTTTCAGAAAAAGCGGGGTTCCGCTGCCGAAGGAATAACACTCTCAGGCGCACGCTTGCGTGTAAGGACTGAAAACGGATCGTCTCTCTGGAGAAGGCTGTACACACAGCTGCCGAAGGTGCAAGACGATCGTGCAGGTATCGGCGACGGGCAAAAATCCCGGTTCAAAAGGTACCGCGATCGTTGAATCTCTCAGGCAAAAGGACAGAGCGAACCCCATATTCCCGGATCCATGGGCTTGTCGGAATCGGATCGTGCGCAAATGCTGCGGATCGTGGCTGCTCTATAGCGTTGTTTCGCTTTTCATAGGCAGCTTTCCCATCATTCTGTGCGGATCTGACCGGAACTTTGTTTTTCTCTCCAGAGCTTGGCATGGCGTATTTCTGCGTCGCGCCCGGCTCTTTTTCGTTTTTCCATCTCATTTTTATTCTGATCGGAGGACTCCATGGATACCCTGCTCAAAATCGTGCAAACCATCAACGCATACCTCTCGGATTACATTCTCATCGTCCTGCTCGTCGGCGTCGGACTGTTCTACACCATCAAGACCCGCTTTGTGCAGGTGCGCTGCTTTGGCGAAGGCTGGCGAAAAATGTTCGGCAACTTCTCCCTCAAGGGCGGCTCCGGCAATGGCGGCATGAGTTCGTTCCAGGCATTGTCCACGGCAATCGCAGCACAGGTCGGTACCGGCAACATTGTCGGTGCTTGCGGTGCGATCCTCATTGGCGGTCCCGGTGCGATCTTCTGGATGTGGATCATCGCCTTCTTCGGCATGGCGACCATCTATGCAGAAGCCGTCGTCGCACAGGAAACCCGCGTCACCTTAGAGGATGGTTCCATCCACGGCGGTCCGGTGTACTACATCACCACGGCGTTCAAGGGCAAATTCGGAAAATTTCTTGCGGGCTTCTTCGCCATTGCCATCGTTCTCGCACTCGGCTTCATGGGGTGCATGGTCCAGTCGAACTCCATCAGCGAATCCTGTCAGAATGCGTTCCACATCCCGGGTTGGGTCACAGGTCTGATCATCGCGGCGATTGCCAGCTTTATCTTCATCGGCGGCGTAGACCGTATCGCATCCTTCACGGAAAAAATCGTGCCGATCATGGCTTGTCTTTACATCCTTGGTGGGCTGGTACTGCTTCTCTGCCGGATCCGCTATATCCCGGAAACCTTCGGCATGATCTTCAAGTACGCATTCGTTCCGCAGGCAGTCATCGGCGGCGGCATCGGTCATGCCTTTAAAACCGCCATCAGCCAGGGCGTCAAGCGCGGACTTTTTTCCAACGAAGCCGGTATGGGTTCCACACCGCACGCACATGCCCTTGCCAATGTCGATAAGCCGCACGACCAGGGCGTTGTCGCCATGATCGGTGTGTTCATCGATACGTTCCTTGTGCTCACCATGACTGCGCTCATCGTCATTTCCACGCTGTACGCCGGAAACGGTATCCTCGCCGCAGGCAGCGCAGACGGGATCTCCAAAACGAACATGGCGCAGACCGCGTTTGCGTCCGTATTCGGCTCCACATTCGGCAATGCCTTTGTCGCAATCTGCCTTCTCTTCTTTGCGTTCTCGACCATCATCGGTTGGAACCTCTTCGGCAGAATCAATGTCGTCTACCTCTTTGGCAAAAAGGCAAACCTCGTCTACTCCATCATCGCGATCCTCTTTATCTTCCTCGGCTCCCTCCTCTCCAACGATCTTGTCTGGGAGCTGACCGACACCTTCAATCAGCTCATGGTGATCCCGAACGTCATCGGTCTGGTCACACTGTCCGGACTGGTCGTGAAGAGCTGTAGAAAGGACAAATAATCCACACATTTGCGCACCGGTGTGTGTCTGCACGGAAAGTTTCGACATTGGAACAGTTCCGCGGACCCACCCCGGTATTTGCGTTTCGGGGGCATATATTCTATGCAGTTTTCATAAATTGTCCTACTCACTATGAACATGGCGCAAATTTTCCCGATTCCAGCATTTGGCGATGGAAATTTGTCGAAAAGCGGTTGATTTCTGCCGTGCAAATATGATACAATGTTGTCAGATTCTCCTACCGTTACGGATGCCGCCGATTTCAGATCGATTCTGCGCATCCCTCAGGCGGAGTCTTACATATTCCCGGACAGGAAAGGGTGAAACCATGCGTGACTGCAAACACATTTTCGGACGCTTTCTTGCGTATCTGCTTCTTTGCGCGTTGGCAATCTCGGTGTTGTCGTCCTGCGGCGTAAAGGCAGCGGAAATCGACAATACCGTACAACCAATGGAGGCATCCGACAAAAATATGACTACGGGATCGATTATCAATCCGGACACGGAAATACGCGCCGTTTGGATCGCGTCGGTGTTCAATATCGACTACCCCTCAAAGACGGATCTGACTGCGGCACAGCTACAGGCGGAGCTGGACGAAATCGTCGCGACCTGCGTGAAAAACAAGCTCAACACCATCTTTTTCCAGGTGCGTCCGACCTGTGACGCGCTGTACAAAAGCGAGCTTTTCCCGGTCTCCTCGTATCTTTCCACAAGCGGCACACTTCCGCTGGATCCGCTCGCGTATCTCGTCAAGGCAGCGCACGAGCACAACATATTTGTCCACGCGTGGGTCAATCCGCTTCGTGTCACCATGAATTCCACCGATGTGAACACCCTCCCGACGAACAGTCCCGCACGACAGCATCCCGAATGGACCGTTCCCTTTGCGGATGGCAAGCTCTATCTCAACGCCGGTCTGCCTGAAGTACGCCAGCTTGTAGCGGATGGTGTGCGCGAGATCGTTGCGAATTACGACGTGGACGGGATCGTATTCGACGACTACTTCTATCCGTATCCGGCAAAAAATGAAGACGGTACTGCCGCCGCCTTCAACGATGCAGCCGCCTATGCCGCATATGGTTCTGAATACAGCGATGTTGCCGATTGGAGACGCGCGAACATCAATGCCACGATCCGCACGGTTTATGAGACCATCAAGGCAGTCGATAAGGAGTGCCAATTCGGTGTTGCTCCGTTCGGTATCTGGCAGAACGACGACGGTCAGAACGGCGGCTCCGCGACAAACGGATTCGAAGCGTACAAATCGCTCTATCCGGACGCGCTTGCCTGGGTGAACGGCGGATACATCGATTATCTCTCCCCGCAGCTCTACTGGCGATTCTCCGATTCCGCCGCCGCATATGACATTCTCCTCCACTGGTGGAACACACAGCTCGACAACACCGGAGTGGATCTGATCGTATCGCACGCCGTGTATCGATATGAGGACGGCAACTGGGATTCTCCGCAGGGGGAGATGACGGAGCAAGTCTCCTACGCACGCAGCGAAATCTCGTACAAGGGCAGCGCGTTCTATGGCTACGACGAAATCCGCAAAAACACAAACGGCGCGTCCGACGATATTTTGGCGGCTTATCCGAGCGAAATCCTTTATCCGAAAATCCAGAGCAACGGTCTGAAACCCGGTGTCAATTCCCCTGCCGACGGTTCCACAATGAACGTTTCCACCACATATCTGCTCGGCACCTCCGATCCCGCCTATCCGCTATACCTGAACGGTGAGAAAATCGGCAGAACCAAAAGCGGGTATTTCTCAAAAATGGTGACGCTCAAAGAAGGCGAGAATAAATTCATGTTGACCCAAAACGGCGAGGACACGGTTTACACTTTATACTATAAGCCAGCAACGGCGTCGAACACCACGCAGAAGTCCGTCACCGTGCTCGACAGCTTGCAGATCACCGGCGTGTACCCGTCCAACACGATCACCACCGACAAAGCCGGACAGTGGGTCTCCTGCGTGGCTCCCTATGGCGCGACCGTCACGGCAAAGCGCGAAAACGGAGAGGCGGTCACGCTCAAAATGACGGAAACGCCCTCTGTCACAAAAGCGGACAGCGGCTACGTCGGCGTGATCTACGGCGGTACCGTGCCCTTACCCGCTGCCTCCAGTTCAGAAATAAAAGATGCCGGAACGATCACGATCACAGCGACGCTCGGGCAGACCATGGTATCCGCGACGACGGCCTCCATCCGCGTCAAGGGAAAAAACGCGCCGCTTGCCGTTCGGGTCAAGGAGGATTACGCGGAGTTAAAATTCACGGAAACGAGCAGCTACTACAACGATTACACCGTACAGTCCATCGGGATGACGGACACGGTGAAGGGACAGAAAAACGGTTTTTACGAGCTGTCCATGGGCGGTTTCATCGCGGAGAAATTTGTCGATGAGGTAACGGACAACCTCCCTGCCGCCAATGGATACGCGATCACCGGAGCGGAGGTGAAAAATGGCGGGGCCAATACGGAGCTGCGGTTCCATACAGGCAGCGCAGGCGACACGGGTCCCGCGTACTACGGCAAGGTGGAAGAAGGCAAGTTCATCGTCACGCTCTACTCCATCGACACAACAAAGGTGCCGGACAGCGTGACTCTCGGCGAAAATCCGTTGTTCTCCGCGTGCGAGATCGTCAAAATGGCGGACAACGGCAAGGTGCGTTTTCTCTTCACCCTCAAAAACGCGCGGAACTTTTACGGTTTTGACCTCTATTACAAGGACGGCTGGACAGTCGTCACGTGCCGCAATCCGATGAAAATCGATCTCACGCGGGAAAAGCCTCTCGATGGTGTGCGTATCGTACTGGACGCAGGGCATGGCGGAGACGACAGCGGTGCGCGCGGATTTTCCACGGCGGAGGACAAGCTCCTCAACGAAAAGCAGCTCAATCTGGCAATCGTTCTGGATGCGTCGGAAAAGCTGAAGGCACTCGGTGCAGACGTTTCGCTGATCCGCACGGACGACACAACGGTTTCTCTGGACGCGCGTATGGCGTATCTGGAGGCGGCGGAACCGGATCTGTCCATCTCGATCCACCAGAACTCCATGGGCTATTCGACGGACATCACCAGAGTGCGCGGCGTCCTTCCCCTGTACTGCGCGGATTCCGGAAAGCTGCTCGCGGATTGCGTGGGCGGTGAGATCGGTCGGGCAACGGGACGGTACACACGCGCCAGTCAATACCAGATGCTCGCCCTGTGCCGCAATCCCAAATTTCCACAGACCCTCATCGAGGTCGGATTCATCACAAACGCCGAGGAGTACGAGCAGATGGCGGTCGGTCGCGGGATCACCCAGGCGGCAGACGGTGTGGTAAACGGTGTGCTGCGCTATTTCAGAGAGATGGCCGCGTTTGCCGGATGAGAAGCATCCAAATCCTATACACATAAGAAGCGGGATCTGCGTGGTTCCGCTTTTTCCTATTGGCGCAAAAAAGGGACAGAGCTCTTGTCTGTCCCCATTCGGTTTGTTTTATTTTAAGAAGATCTCCAGTACCGGAATGTCGGCACCCAGCGGCTTTTTGACCGGCAGCGGGATATGGACACGGCGGTTTTCCGCATCGTATTGGAACGGCAGCTCGGACGCGTCGGACAGGATCTGGATGTACTCAACGTGTTCCGCGACCTCACCCTGTAAGGTGATCTTGCCAAACGGCCAGGAGTACATATGGAGATACAGCCGCTTCGTTTCCGGATTGTAGGTGTAGCGGCAGTCGCGCGGGCACTCAAATTCGAGCGGAGCCTGTGTACAGCCATAAATGGAGCGGGAATGACGGCGCATCCATTTGCCCATCCCGGCAAGTCTGTCATACGCGCGTTCGTCAAATTCTCCACGCCCGGTCGGACCTACGTTCAGAAGCAGGTTGCCGCCCATGGCTACGCTGTCGATAAGCATCTTGAGCAACTGATCCACGCTCTTCCATGTTTCTTCGTCGCGATAGTACCCCCATGATCCGGAGAAGGTATGGCATCCTTCCCAAACCACCGGCACACCGTTCACCTTGACCCATTCGTCCGGCATATACTGCTCCGGGGTCTTGACATCCTGATCGATCTGGAGTCGATCGTCGATGATGATGTTCGGATTGATGGCGCGGATCTTTGCCAGAAATTCCTCACTGCGCCAAACTTCTTTTCCCTTTCCCGGGAATCTGTCGGACGCACCAACGGAAAAGTCAAACCAAAGGATGTCCACGGGATCGTACCTTTTCAAAAGCTCCTCGGTCTGGTTGTGGAGGTAATCGACGTATCGGGACAGCACGCGATTCTTGTCTTCGGCGATGTATTCCTCGTTTTCGCGCATCGGATGGCAAATATCCACGGTGTAATCCGGGTGGTGCCAGTCCAGCAACGAATGATAAAAACCGGTACGCAGTCCATGGGAACGGAACGCGTCCACCATCGGCGTAAGAATATCCTTCCCGTACGGCGTGTTGGTCGATTTGTAATCGGTATAGGCGGAATCCCACAGGCAGAAGCCTTCATGGTGCTTGGTGGTGATGACGAAATACTTCATTCCGGCATCCGCGGCGGCAGAGGCCCATTTTTCCGGATCGTACAGATCGGGATCGAAATGGCGGAAATACTTATCGTATACCTCCGTCGGGATTCTGTCGTGGCTCTTCAGCCATTCGTGACGCGCACCTAATGCGTACAGTCCCCAGTGAATAAACATACCGAAGCGGTCATGCCGGAACCATTTGGTGTCGCCCGGCGTAGGTGCGGGTTCGACAAGGGTCAGGTCTTCCAGTCTCATAAATACCTCCATTGGGTTTTGTGGTAGAAAAAGTATAGCATATCCGCCGAGAAAAGTCAAGCCGGTTTGTACGATCTTGTGCATTTTTCTGTAATTTTATCATTGCACCGCCGCCATTTCGTGGTACAGATCCGCACATGTGCTGTCCATGTTCCATCCGTCGTACAACACAACAGTATGGCACAAAAGCAGTGGGAACACATACGCCTCCCCGCCCTTTTGTCCGTTATACAAACGATTCAGCTTTCACATGCATCCTGCTTTTGCTTCTTCTCCGCACGTGCGTCCAGTATCTCCCGGAGCGGGAATACATATTTCGCGCCGCAGAAGCGACAGCTTGTCTCAATATCGGTGCCAGCCTTCACCAGCTCCTCCATATCGGTGTCGTTCAGTCCGACCAGCGCGTTTTTATAGCGGTTCCGGTCGCAGTTGCAGCGATATTCCGCCGTGAACTCGTCAAATAAGGTGTACGGAATGCCGTTAAATACCATCTCGATGATGTCGTCCGCCGTCTTCCCATCTGCGATCAGCTTCGAAACGGTGTTCATCACGTGGATATTCGCTTCCAGTCGATCGATGATCGTGTCGGCAGCACCGGGCATGAGCTGTAAGAGATACCCGCCGGCGGCTGTACACATATTTTCCGTATTCACCCGTACACCGAGGGCGCAAACGGTCGGGGTCTGCTCACTGTTTGCGAAATACGAGGTAATATCCTCTGCTACCTCACCGGACACCAGCGGACACACACCGATATACGGCTCGCCCAGAGCGAGATCCTTGTTGACGTACTGCGTCCCCTTTCCGACTGCTCCGCCCACATCGAGCTTGCCCTGTGCATTCGGCGGCAGCTCCGCATTGGGATTTTCCACATAGCCGCGCACGTTGCCCATGTAATCGGAGGTGCAGACCACCAATCCCGCAGGTCCGTCGCCGCGCAGCTGTACGGTAAGAGAATTGTCCCGATCCTTCAGCAGGGTCCCCATGAGAGATGCGGCGGTCAGCGTTCTGCCCAGCAGTGCCGTGGTCGTTTTGGAGGTATGATGGATCTCGCAGGAACGGCGTACAATATCGGTGCTGTTCATCACAAACAGTCTTGCCGAGCCATCCTCCGTAATCGCGCGCTTGATGATTGCCATATTCTGTCCTTTCCGGGAAGTCACAATCGGCTTCCTTTTCTCTGTTTCTTTCTTGGATGTGCCGCGCACTCGCATTCTTGCGTCAGCGGGCTTTTCTATGTATGCTTTGGATATGTCTTTTTATTCTTCCATACAAAATTGTCCCTCATTGGATTCGCACGCCCGGCACAGCGCAATGAAGGCACGGGCGGCGTTTGTCAGATATTTGTGCTTATGGTAGACAATTTTGTATTTGCGCCGGAAGCGTATCCCATCGATGGTGATCTCCCGGAGTCCCGGATGACCGTCCGTCATGCGCTTCGGTACCACGGCGACCCCCAGACCTTCCTCTGCGGCATGAAGCAGTGCGGCGGTACTGAGGCTTTCCCACATGGGTTCCGGCGGTGCGATCCCGGCTGCCGACAGGGTGGATGCGAATACCTCTCGGGTACCACTGCCGATCTCCCGCACGAGAAGTGGCTGTCTGCAAAACTCCTCCACGGTAACGACCGGCGGCAGTGGTGCATCTTTGGAGACAAGAACGGCAAGCGAATCCTCCAAAAAGTCCTCCTCGGTGAGGTTTTCGTCGTGTACGATCCCCTCGATCAAGGCGAAATCGAGCGTATTCTGGAGTACCGCCTCCTGTAAGCGATCCGAACGGTCGATCCGCACACGCAGCTGTGTATCCGGCGATCCTTCCGAAAACCGCTTTACAAGCCTTGGCATCAACGCCGCCCCGATCGACACACTGCCGCCAACCCGCAATAGTCCGCCATGGTTCCACGCGCGAATGCTCTTTTCCATATCGTCAAAGGACAGAAGAATGTCCTCCGCACCCGCCAGAAACCGTTTTCCTGCCTCGCTCAGATACAGTCTCCGGGAAATCCGGTCAAAGAGCTTTACGCCGTAGTAGGTCTCCAGCTCCGCGATGGCAAGACTGACCGCAGGCTGTGTCATATGGAGCTTTTCTGCCGCACGTGTCGTATTGCAGCCGCAGGAGCAGACCGTCTCAAAAATGCGGATATGCCGTAATGTCATCTGTCACACCTGTTCTTTCTTCTTTCGGATACATCCGTATCGATGTCACATCAGGTTCTGACCGTTGATGATGAGACGGAAGTGTTGGCCAAGCTTTTCCGCCGCCTTTTTGCACAGCAGCATACGGGTCAGAAAAATCTCGAAATAATCCGCGACCGTGCTGTATGCCGGATCGATGTGCAGACGCAGGCGGATCTCCCCGGCATCCGGATCCAGTTCCAGCTTCGATTCATCTACGGAGTAGTTCACCCGGTCGTGGATGTCATAGCTTGCCGGATCCATATTGCGTACCCGGGAACGGCGCACGTCCGATTTGTCGGCTAAAAAAAGCGCGGCAGAAATGGCATTGACCGGTGTGCCGGTGCCCTCATCGTGATTGCCGATGGCAGTGACAATGTCCGCGATGTCCTCCGCATCCATACCGAGCTTGTCCAAAATCCGGAATGCCATTACCGCACCGCTCTGGGAATGCTCCACGCGATTGACCAGATTGCCGATGTCGTGCAGGTATCCGGCGATCTTCACGAGCTCCACATCGTGCGTACTGTACCCGAACGTGGAGAGGATCTCCCCCGCCGTTTCCGCAACCTTGGTGACATGGGCAAAGCTATGCTCCGTATAGCCGAGCGCGCGCAGAGATTCGTCCGCCTTCCGGATATAGGTGCGGATGTTTTCATTTTGTCGGATCGTTTCGTATGAGAGCATACCGTTCTCCTTTTATATTTGTCTGCCGGAATGCAAAATGCGGCGCGTGGAATTGTATATCCGGCAAAAAATCGCTTATACTAAGTATATCTCAAAGAAACGGGGAAATCAATCATGAAATCGTTAAAAATTACTCTGGTACTCATTTTCGCGCTGCTTTTGTGCTCCTCCTGCGTCGGCAATGGCGAAAACGACACCGCCACGGACACCAATCGTCCGGAATCCGGCGAAACCGCTCCGGAAAGCAGGACGGAATCGGATACGGGGTCAGGTACCGATACGACCGCAGAATCGGACACCGATCCGACAAATGACGGCACAGGCGAGACGGGCAGCGAGAGCGATACGGACACAGAGCTCTCTGAGCGAACCAGACGGATGCGCGCACGGGCGAGAGAACAGGTGGAGCATTGGATCCATCAGGTGCAAAGCACTGCGGACGCATATCTGCGCTGAAGCCGCACTGTGCATCGCCGCATGCGGGACGGTTTCCCTATGGGATCGATTCCGCCTACATTGCATTGGGGAGGTACGTCATGCTGTATATACCAGCCGCAACTGTATCCATCATTTCCACCGGAGCCGTCGTCGGGAAAAAGGAGCGAAACGGACCGCTTTCCGAAACCTTTGCGCCGTTTTTCGACAGTATGAGCGATCCGGAAGGGGAGGATCGCTTCGGGCAGAAAACCTTTGAACGCGCAGAGGCAGAAATGCAGCGGCGTGCGGTAGGTCAGGCCCTGTCACGCGCGGGATTGTCGGCATCGGACATTTCCCTTCTCTTCGCCGGCGATCTCGTGAACCAGTGCATCGCGTCTCACTATGGTCTGCTGTCGTTCGGAATCCCGCATATCGGTATTTTTGGCGCATGCTCGACCGCCGCAGAGGGACTGCTGCTTTCAGCAATGACCTTAGGCGGCGGACGGTGCGGCTCCCGTGTGCTGAACGTCACCTCGTCCCACTATTGTACGGCAGAGCGGCAGTTCCGGTTTCCCTTGGAATACGGCGGGCAGCGGACGCCAAGCGCACAATGGACGGTCACAGCGGCATCCGCGTTCGTCACCTCCATCGAATCGGCAGATACACCGGACAGCGCGTACACACCGGTCATTCGTGCGGCACTGCCCGGTCGGATGGTCGATGGCGGGATCCGCGATGCCGGAAACATGGGAGCTGCGATGGCTCCGGCGGCTCTCGACACGATCCTGCGGTTTCGGGCTGCCGATCCGGATGGTTTTGCGTCCCTCGACATGATCTGCACCGGGGATCTCGGCTGGGAAGGAAGCGCAATTCTGTGCGATCTCGCCTATACAAAGGGGATGCCGATCGACCGGATCCACGCAGACTGCGGCAAGATGATCTATGCCGGAGACGATTCCCATGCGGGTGGATCGGGCTGCGGCTGTTCCGGGGCGGTCTGGGCATGTGATATACTGGAAAACGTGAAAAACGGGGTATTGCACAGCGTCCTGCTGGTCGGCACCGGTGCGCTGATGAACACGATGGCGGTCAGTCAGGGGCAGACGATTCCCGGGATCGCCCACGCAGTTCACGTGATCGGCAAAAAAAATGGAGAAAGGCAGAGGTGACGATATGGGCTATGTATACGCATTTTTCATCGGTGGTGCGCTTTGTGTGATCGCACAGCTTCTCATCGACAAAACACCCCTGACACCTGCGCGTATTCTGGTAACCTATGTGGTCGCAGGTGTCGTCTTAGGCGGAGTTGGACTGTACAAACCGCTTGTTGAGCTTGCCGGATGCGGTGCCACGACGCCACTGTGCGGATTTGGGAATCTGCTGGCAGAGGGTGTGAAAAAGGCGGTAGATAAAGACGGATTTGCAGGAATCCTCACAGGTGGATTGACCGCCGCGGCAGGTGGGATCACAGCCTCCCTGTTTTTCGGACTCCTTGCCGCGCTCTTCTCCAGAAGCCGTCCCAAGGGATAGCAGGCGTATGTACAGGCGCAAAACCGGGGATTCTCGTGCGAAATGGCGATCGCGACAGCTGTAGTTGTGCAAGGCGTACAAATTGTGAACGACAAAATATACACATTGCACAATCGCTTTCCACATGAAACAGGCAGTTCGGTCATAAGGGAGAATCGATGCAAACCCTATTGACTTTCCGGGAATTTGGAGTATAATATAGGTGTCGAAGGAAAAAGGAAAAGAAGAAAGAAAACGCATAGCATCGGATGATGCATCCACTTCGACGGACACCGATCCGATCGCGGAAAGAACGTTTTCCAGTGTGAGAACCGGATGGATGGACATTTCGCCTGTCTCCGGATTTTGAAAGGAGTGCATACTATGATCTGCAACAGCAAATATCTTTACAAAATCGAGCTCGTAACGGCTTCCGATGTCGCAGAATTCAATAAGATCGCAACCAAGTGCCCCGGCAACGTATATATCGTAAACGGTGAGAACGGCAAGAAGAAGCTGAACGCAAAGAGCTTCCTCGGCGTACATCTCGCAAGAATGGCATGGAACGAGATCTACGTGGAAACCGATTTCGACTGCTACTTCGATTTCGAGAAGTTCATCTGCGAATAATATCGCTGCGAGTAACATCGCTGCGAGTAACATCGCTGCGAATAAGAATTCGCCTACGCATACAATCACGGCAATCGCCTGTGCGTATGACTGTCGTTCATGTGCAAGCAACTCTCCCGCGTGGAGTTTTCTGAAAACCGGAGAAAACGCTGTATGTCCTACAGGGATGTGCAGTGTTTTTTCTGTTTGTCTGCGCCGGGCGCTGTCTATCCGTGCCACATTTTATAGATATTACCCATGTTTTACATCATTTTTTGTCTTTTCTTCGCTTTGTTCATGTTTAATTCACAATTTCGTGCTATACTTATAGTAACTTTCCCAGCAAAATCCATCACACAACAGGAGATGCACGGTAATGAAGAAAATCACAGCACTGCTCCTTGTCGTACTGATGCTGGCACAGCTTGCGTCCTGCGGCAATGGAGAAAGCGACAAGGAAACCACCGGGGAAACAATCGACAATACCGCCGCGGCAGACACCGAAACCGAATCGGAAACCGAGCGCAAGCCTGCTCTGCCGGACAAGGATTACGGTGGTCAGACCCTCCATATGGTCACGGAAACGGGCTTTGAAAAGTACATCTATGCCTCGGAGCAGACCGGTGAGCCTGTAAACGACGCGCTGTATACGGCAAGAACCAACGTGGAGGAGCAGTTCAATGTATCGCTCCTGAACGACATCGTGGTGCCGGAGGGTGCGCGCAACATCACCGAAAGCACGGTCAAATCCGGCGAGGACACCTTCTTTGTGGCGCAGAATCACGACCGCACCACAGCTTCCCTCGCGCTGAACGGCTGGCTGTACAACGTATACGACCTGCCCTACATCGACACGACGGCGGAGTGGTGGCCGCAGTTCACATTGGACAGTCTGACCATCAACGGACGTATGTACTATATCTCCAACTACACCGGCTGGAACGGTCTGGCGTTTACGCGCGTGATTTTCGCGAATATGGGGCATGTGACCGACTTTGGTCTGGAAAATCCGTTTGAGATGGTGTATAACAAAACGTGGACGCTCGACAATTTCGCCGCCATGACGAAGGACATTTACGTCGATGTGGACGGCAACGGCGCGCGTGATCGGACGGACACCTATGGCTTCTTCTATGAAAAAACGCCGTATTGCTGGCTGGAGGGCTTCGGCGTCGAATTGTATCAGAAGGACGGCGAGAATTCCGCGCAGATCCACCTTGCCGCAACGGAACCGCGGGTCGTCGAGCTTGTGGAAAAGCTGCATGACTGGTGCTACAGCGGCGCGCCGGGTGTGAACGTCAATCTGGACGAGGACTGGAAGGGGACAGACCGCAGAGCACTGTACGCACAGGGGAATTCGGTATTTCTCATGGATTCCGTCGGCGGTACAGTGGACGCGCTGACCGACTCCGACATCGAATACGCGATCCTGCCGTTCCCTCTCCTTGACGACACGCAGAAGGACTACATCGGCGCGTGTACGGATCGACTCCTCTTTGTGCCGATCACGGTACAGGATCTGGAGCAGACGGGTATTCTCATCGAAGCACTGAACTACGAGGGCTACAGGCACGTTCTGCCGACCTATCAGGAAAACACGCTGAAAAAACGGTACGCGACCTCGGAGGACACCTCGAAGATGCTCGACATTATCTTCGCGAACCGCGTCATCAGCCTGTCCTACCTCTATGGCGACGTATCGCTCAACTTCCTCGGCAAGGTCGTCCCGAACAATACGATCGCCAGCTACATAGAATCCGTATCGAAGAAGGAGCAGACGACCATCGACCAGATCATCGCGCTGCATTCCAGTGACGAGACGAAGTAATCGAATACCCAAAAATGGGCGGACAGACTCCGGTATGGAGCCAGTCCGCCTTTTGCTATGCGAGCCTTTCACCGATACCCATACGGGCAGCAGCCGATCGGTGTGCAGTCGAGACCGGTTTCGCGGCACAGCCAGGCGGCAAGCTCCCGGCAGATCGGTGCTTCGGTGTGATAATGACCCGCTTCCACGACGACAAGTCCTTCCTCCGCCGCATCTGCCGCCATATTGTATCCCGCTTCTCCGGTGAGATACAGATCCGCTCCGATGTCCATAGCTGCGTTCACGAAATCCTTTCCATCGCCGCCGCAGAGTGCCACCTTGCGCACCGGCTTCTGTGGATCGCCCGTGATACGCACCCGCCCGGCATCCAGTGCATCCCGGATCAGCATAGCATAATCGCCCGCAAGCATCGGTTCCGCAAGCGTGAAATACCGACCGAGCGTTGGATTTTCCGCGTCGCCAAATGTCCCCTCCGCCTGATGCCACAACGCCTTGCACAGCGCATCGTTCACGCCATCCTCTCCGGCGTCCATACGCGTGTGGTACGAGAGGACGGACAGGTGGTTCTCCAATGCCAGGATCGCCTTGCGTCCGGTCAGTGCAGCCGGTGTGATGCTTCCTATTTTCCGGAAAATAAGCGGGTGGTGGGTCACCAGTGCGTCAAAGCCGTTGTCTATCGCGTACCGGATCACCATTTCCGCGGGATCCAATGCCACAAGAACGCTTTGGATCGGTCGGTGCAGATCGGCGCACACCATGATCCCGTCGTTGTCCCACGGGGCTGTCAGATCCGGTGTGAATTTTCCGGCAAGCAGTCGGTTCAGTTCTTCCGTTGTCATACACGTTTCCCTCTTTTTTCAATGATTTTCTTGCTTTCCGCCAGATACGCGTCCAGCTCCCAAGCCAATGCGTCTTCATAGGCGGTATCCAGTCTGCCGGCGATCCTGCCCTGCCGTTTTTTCTCGAGCGCGTGCCGGAATCCGATGACATATGGCTGCCACAGCGGATCGGTGCGGTCCTGTCTGCCCAGGAGAAGCTCCGCCTCGGTGTATTCTTCCTGCGCTCCGGTGTATTCGGCAGCAATGACGGCGTAGATCTTCCCGTTTGCCTTGCACAGCCGTTCTTCACGGATCGTATAGCCGTCCTTGCGCAGTGCGCACCGCAGATCGTATCCGTGGGACATGGGCTGCAATACAAGCCGCAATCCCGCTTGCGGCAAATACGGACTGGCACGGAGAATTTCGGCGATCAGCTCCCCGCCCATACCGCAGATGCAGAGATCCGTCACCCCATACGCTGCGGGATCCGTTTCGCCCAGTCCGTTTGTGAGCAGAAATGTGATCCGTTCCGACACGCCGTACAGTTCGGCATTCCGTTTTGCCGCCTCCAGTGGTCCCCGATTGATATCGCTTGCGACCGCCGCCGTACATTTTCCACAGCGCAGCAGATAGATCGGAATGTACGCGTGATCGGTACCGATGTCCCAGACCACACTTTCCTCCGGCAGCAGGTCACACGCAGTCCGCAGTCGCCTGTCCAACGCCGGACCATCCGATCGCGCCGTTTCCGCTGTCGGTGCTTCCGGGAACAGGCACTCCGGTGTTGGTATCCCCTTTTCGTCTTCGTCGAATGTTGTCATACGCTCTCCCCTTTGGTCGCAGAATCGGAAAAAGCGATCCGTTCGGCGCGGTGGCATTCTCCCACAGTTACGCCGGCGGATCGCCTCTTTGTCAGTTGCGGATTACTTTTTCTGCGAGAAATACTCGTTGAGCTTCTTCACCAGTGCGTCCGCGTCGGTGCCGTGTACATCGCAGGCCTCTTCAATCGTTTCGCTGCGGGATACGGGGCAGTCCAGACAGTGCATACCGATTTCGAGGAAAAATTCGCCGGTTGCTTCGTCACAGTCGATGATGTCGCCGATGATGGTATCCTTGGTAACTTCCATAGTATTGAAACTCCTTTATGTTTGGAAAATGATATACTCCTATTGTGTCCGCACCGTGGCAGGTCTATACCGTGCGCGGATCAGTTTGCCTTTTTTACAGCGGGATCGGGCAGTTGGATCTTTCGGATATCCGCTCCCAGTCCGCGCAGCTTGCCGCATATGTCGTCGTATCCGCGTTCGATCAGGCGGCTTTCGGTGATCTCGGTCTGTCCGCTGCACATCAGTGCCGCGATCATGACAGCAATTCCGCCGCGCAGATCCGTCGCCATTACAGGAGCCGCAGACAATGGTGCGCCGCCCTCGATGGTGACGATCCGTCCTTCCACCTTAATCTGTGCGCCCATCCGACGGAGCTCCTCGACGTAACGGAAGCGGTTCTCAAAAATACTCTCATTGATATAGCTGACTCCCTCGGCGCGCAGAAGCAGTGCCGTCATCTGCGGGTGCATGTCGGTCGGGAAACCGGGATACGGCAGGGTTTTGATGCTGGTGCGGCGGATTTTCCCAGATGCGGTCACGTGTACCGCCTCGTCAAATTCCTCCACATCCACGCCGACCTCCAACAGCTTTGCCGTGATCGATTCCAGATGCTTCGGAATCACGTTGTTGATCCGCACGGAACCGCCGGTCGCAGCAGCCGCCACCATAAACGAGCCTGCCTCAATCATATCGGGAATGATCGCATAGGAACATCCGTGCAGCTCCTTAACGCCGCGGATTTTGATCACATCCGAACCGGCGCCGCTGATGTTCGCACCACAGGTATTGAGGAACTGGGCACAGTCCACCACATGCGGTTCTCTTGCCGCGTTGTCGATGATGGTCACACCCTCGGCAGTGGCGGCGGCAATCATGATATTGATGGTAGCACCGACGCTCGACACGTCAAAAAAGATGTTGGTCCCGCGCGCGCCGTTTTCCGACCGGATGTCGATATAACCGCCCTCTGTACTGACCTCTCCACCCAGTGCCTCAAAGCCCTTGATGTGCTGGTCGATGGGACGAACGCCAAAATCACAGCCGCCGGGCAGCCCGACTCTCGCCTTACCGAAACGGCCAAATTCCGCGCCGAGCAGATAATACGAGCCGCGCAGCTTCCGGACAAGCTCATAATCCGATGTTCCCGGCGCAAGATGCGTACAGTCGATTTCGTAGGTGGTACGTTCAAGCACCCGGATCTCGGCACCCATACCGCGCAAAATCGTGAACGAGCAGTTTATATCGCTGATATTCGGAATATTTTCAAGCACCACTTTACCGGGAACAAGCGCACAGGCGTATATAATCGGGAGCGCGGCGTTTTTGGATCCGCTGACCTCCACACTGCCCATCAGAGGCACGCCTCCGTGAACCACAATTTTCTCCATGAACAAGCACCATGCCTTTCCAAGCAATCCTAAATTCTTTCCATACTCTGTCTATTCATCCGCGAACCGCATCACGGTCCTTCTCGTAGCCGTGCGGTTTCTCCACAATCCGCGGGCAATCTCTTTCAGCAGGCGTGTACGGATCTCCGGCAGATAACGCATAACCGCCCAAAATCCCCATAGTACACCTCTATATATTATAACAGCAACCCGCGCAAATGGAAAGCGTTTTTTGCAGGATTTTCATATTTTTCATACAATTCATACAACTTTTTTCTTCAAATCGTTAAAAAGTACAACAGACACCACAAATTTCTTTGATTTCAAATCTGCATATGGAACCGGATTTCTACTCCCTGAAATACCAGATCAAGATTTTTCATTCTACTATATTTCCACTTCAAACAGCAACTGCGATAAAATATCTTTCTGTATATCGATTCCCGGATACACTTCAATCAGCTTTAACCCTTT
>USGH01000014.1 GCA_900554225.1 uncultured Eubacteriales bacterium
ACTTGGCGTGGGTGCGATCCTTTGGCGGAAACCGGAGGCGTGGGAGGCATATGTACGCGGAGCACGGCAGGGACTTTCGGCATCCGTCACGATCCTGCCGGCAATGGTGCTGCTCATGGTATCGCTGTCCGTATTCACCGCGTCCGGTGCCTGTGACCGGCTCGCCGCCTGGATGGAGCCCTTGACAGAACGGCTGGGCATCCCGGGAGAGCTGGTGCCGCTCTGTCTCCTGCGTCCGCTGTCGGGCTCCGCATCCGGTGCGTATGTATCCGCCCTGCTGGATGAGGTGGGGCCGGACAGCATCGCCGGGATGGGTGCGTCGATCCTCACGGCAAGCGGGGACACCATTGTCTACGTGATCGGAATGTATTTTTCCGTGACCCGTGTACGACGCACCCGCTATGCGCTCCCGGTCGCTCTGACGGTAGGACTGCTGTCGATTTTTCTCTCCTGTATTCTCGCGCGGATATTCGTCTGAGCGCATAAGGCGGAGATTCGCGGTCGAGACTGTGGAAAAGAGCGACAAGGAAAAGGAGCAGAGAACGGGAATGCTGCGCGGATGTCAGAAAAGGATATATGTGATCCGAAAGCCGGAGAGCGCGCTGTTTGAGGAGGCGTATTTTCTTCTCAAACCAACGCGGGCAGGTACGACCGCGCCGGATGAAGCGGCAATGCAGCGTGAAGCGGAACGGATCGTCTCGGAGGTATACGGCTTTGCGGCGGAATACACGCAAAATAAGAAGGGGTGCGGGTCATGGCGTTTCTGGCGGGTGCGGCAGTCTCCTCGGCAGCGATCGGCAGCGTTGCGCTGCTTCTGACCTTTGCCTGACAAATATACCGAAATCACGTATGTTTTCCCGCCAGAAGCTGCCGGAATCGGTGGAATCGGCAGGATTCATGTCAAAGACAGACAGAACATTTTACAGTAAAGTTACCATGGATTGTAAAAACGCCCTTGACCGACGCGCGGATTTGTATTATAATATAGGCAGGTTATAGGAAGCTCTGGCACATGGGCTTCGGGCAGGAATGGCACGGATTTGTGGATTTTCATGGAAGGGAACACGCACGTCGGAACGGCGGCACACTCCAGAGAAAAAGCTCCGGTCACGCTTCTCCTGCATGTACGTATACGCATAGCGCGGACAATGCCGGATGGTTCGCAATTACATTCGGGATCGTTTTGTGTCGCTGCTTTACCGTGGATCCGCCGCCTTCGGAAAAACGGATGAAGCGAGGGACTTTTTTGGTATGCCTGCACACAGACAGGTCGCATAAACGGGACATATAGAGAACGGGCTGCTCCACGCCCCGGATCCTCACACCCGCAGAGACAGGAAAACTCTGATCTCAGGTTGTTTTTTATGCTTAAAACCCACAGTTCGGGCTTTTCGGCGTAAAAAACGCGACGGATTCGGAGTATTCACAGAAATATAGCAAAGCCGCGCGCGAGAACAAAGTACAAAGTACAAATGACCGATGATGGATACGCCGGAGAGGACGCAAAGATCTTCGGCACGACAGTGTATGGAACAATACAAGAAAAGAGCAGAAAGGAATTTTTATGGCAAGAAAGCAAAACGGACAGAATGGACAGAACGGAGGACAGAAAACCGGCTCCAAGGTACGCGTGATGATGCTCGGCGGGTTGAACGAGATCGGGAAGAACCTCGCGGTGATCGAATACGAGAATGACATGATCATCATCGACTGCGGGCTTGCGTTCCCGGACGAGGATATGCTCGGCGTGGATCTGGTGATCCCGGATTTTACGTATCTGGAAAAGAACGCATCAAAGATCCGCGGGATCCTCATCACGCACGGTCACGAGGACCACATCGGCGGACTTCCCTACTTACTCAAGGAGCTGGACGTTCCGGTATACGGCACGCGGCTCACGCTTGGTATCCTGGAAAGCAAGCTGGCGGAGCATCGTCTGCTTGGGGAACGGGAGCTGGTGACGGTAGAAGCGGGAACGATCCTGAAGCTTGGTGTGTTCAAATGCGAATTCATCCGGGTGAACCACTCGATCGCGGACGCCTGCATGATCGCGGTACGCACACCGGAGGGGACCATCCTCCACACGGGCGACTTCAAGCTGGATGTCTCCCCGATCGGCGGCGAGATGATGGATCTGACACGGATCGGCGAATACGGGCGCGAGGGCATTCTGCTGCTCATGTGTGAAAGCACGAATGTGGAAAAGCCGGGCTTCACGCCGTCGGAACGCAAGGTCGGCGCATCGCTCGATATGATCTTCATGACGAACACGGACAAGCGGATCATCATCGCGACGTTCTCGTCGAATGTGCATCGTGTGCAGCAGATCATCAATTCCAGTGCGAAATTCGGACGCAAGGTGGCGGTGACGGGCAGAAGTATGCTCAACGTTGTGGGTGCTGCGGTGCGGCTCGGATACATGGAGGTGCCGAAGGGGGTACTCATCGACATTGCGGACATCAATCGGTATCCGCGCGAGCAGATCACAATCGTAACGACAGGCTCGCAGGGTGAGCCTATGTCCGCGCTGTACCGGATGGCGTTTGCGGATCATTCCCAGGTCGAGCTTACCCCGAACGATCTGGTCGTGCTGTCCTCCCACGCGATTCCGGGCAACGAAAAGCTGGTCGGACGGATCATCAACGAGATGTATAAAAAGGGTGTGAACGTCTATCACGACGAGGCAGTGGTCCATGTATCGGGTCACGCGTGCCAGGAGGAGCTGAAGCTGATCCACGCGCTGACAAAGCCGAAATTCTTCATGCCGATCCATGGGGAATACCACCATCTGATGCAGCACAAGGAGCTTGCAGAGTACATGGGCATGGATCCGGCAAACATCTTTGTATGCGACATCGGGCAGGTACTGGAGCTCGACCGCGATTCCTGCAAGCGCGCGGGTACGGTACCGTCGGGACGTATGCTGGTGGACGGCTACGGTGTCGGCGATGTGGGCAATATTGTCCTCCGCGACCGCAGACATCTGGCACAGGACGGTCTGATCGTGGTGGTCGCGACGGTGGACATTGACGAGGCGACGATCATCTCCGGGCCGGACATCATCTCGCGCGGCTTTGTTTACGTGCGCGAATGTGAGGAGCTGATGGACGAGGTGCGCGAGATCGTTCGCCGCGAGCTGTCCGACGCTCTGGAATCGGGTGTCACCGAATGGACGCAGATGAAAACGGGCGTAAAGGATGCGCTCTCCAAATACCTCTACAGCAAAACAAAGCGCAAGCCGATGATCCTCCCGGTGATTATGAACGTTTGAGGAAGAACGCCTGTCGCAGCGCGGAGATTCTCCGACCATCCCCTATTTCATGAGACAAAAGGAAGGCTTTTTATGGTAAAGCACATCATTTTATGGAAGCTCAAGGACAGCTATACGGCAGAGGAAAAAGCGGCTTGTGCCGCAGAAGCAAAATCGCGTCTGGAAGCCTTAAACGGACAGATTCCGGGACTGCGGTCTCTGGTGGTACGGACGGACGCGCTCTCCTCCTCCAACGCGGACATGATGCTCGATTCGGAATTTGACGATGCGGCAGCGCTTGCCGGGTATCAGGTGCATCCGCTCCATGTGGCGGCGGCGACATATGTACGCAGCGTAGTAGAATCCCGGCTCTGCCTCGATTACGAAGCATGAGCGAACGAAAAAAAGCGGAGCTGCTCTCTCCAGCAGGCAATTTTGAGAAGCTGCGCGCGGCGGTTTTATACGGTGCGGACGCGGTATATCTGGCGGCAAAACGGTTTGGGATGCGCGCGGCATCGGACAATTTCACGCGGGAAGAGCTGGCGGAGGCGGTGGCGTATTGTCACGCGCGCGGCGTAAAGCTCTATGTGACCGTGAATGTGATGCCGCATACGGAGGAATATAGCAGCGCGGGCGGACTGGACGATCTGCTCCTCTATCTCGCCGGGATCGGTGTGGACGCGGTGATCGTTTCGGACATCGGAGTGGTCATGCGGATCCGGGAAATCGCACCCGGTCTGGAGATCCACATCTCAACGCAGGCAAGCGCGGTATCGGCACAGTCCTGTCTCGCGTGGCATCGGCTCGGTGCGAAGCGGATCGTTCTGGCACGGGAATTGTCGCTTGCCGATATCCGCACGATCCGGAAAAATCTGCCGGATGAGGTGGAGCTCGAGACCTTTGTCCACGGGGCAATGTGCATTGCGTACAGCGGGCGGTGTCTTCTCTCGAACTATTTCACCGGACGGGACGCCAATCACGGAGCCTGTGCGCAATCGTGCCGTTGGTGCTATGCCGAGGCGGGACGCTCTCCGGTGGAAGCAACAGAGCTTGCCCTATCCGAGGCGAATCGGCCGGACATTCCGGTGGCGTTGACTGCCGTGGAGGAACGCGGAGAGACGTTTTTCATGTCCTCACGCGATATGTGTATGATCGAACATATCCCGGAGCTGGAAGAATCCGGCATATCGAGCTACAAGATCGAGGGCAGAGTGAAGAGCGCGTACTACACCGCTGTGGTGACAAACGCGTATCGGATGGCACTCGACCGCTATCGGGCAGCTCCGGCGCACTACACAATGGATCCGCTGTGGTACCGGGAGCTGTGCTCGGTCAGCCACAGGGAATACGATACGGGATTCTTCTTTACGCCGCCGTCGGAGAACGCGAACGTGGTGACCAGTCTCGGCTACATCCGGGAAAAGGCGTACCTGGCGACAGCGACTGCCGACGCGACCGTACCGGATGGCAATGGACTGTATCGTGTGCCGTTTGTCCAGCGCAACAAGGTCGTCGCGGGAGAAGCGGTCGAGGTGATCTCCCCCGGCAAATGCGGCGCGGCTTGTATAGCGGAGGATATGCGGGATACGGACGGGAATCCCATCCCGGCGGCACCGCATCCGGGTATGGCATTCACGCTTTCTCTGCCGTTTCCGGTAAAAGAAGGCGACATCCTGCGGCAGGGCGAAAGTGAGGTAGATGCGTAATGTGGTTGGACGTACTGAAAGCATTCTTCATCGGGGTCATTCAGGGGATCACGGAATGGCTACCGATCTCCAGCACCGGACACATGATCCTGTTCAATCAGTTTTTCCCCATGAACGTTTCAGACGCGTTTATGGAGATGTTCCGGGTGGTGATCCAGTTTGGCTCGATCCTTGCCGTACTCGTTCTGTACTTTGATCGCCTCAATCCGTGGTCGAAGCGCAAAACGGCAGGTCAAAAGACACGTACCTGGCGGCTATGGGGCAAGGTCATTCTCGCCGCGGTGCCTGCCGGGATCGTCGGGGTTCTCTTTGACGACTGGATGAACGCGCATTTTTATACATACACCGTGGTCGCCATTGCGCTGATCGTATACGGTATCGCGTTTATCGTGATCGAGCGGGTGCGCGGCAACAAGGCGGCAAAGGCGAAAAAGGCGGAGGACATTTCGGTCGGGCAATCGGTGGCGGACGGATGCTTCCAGGTGCTTTCGCTGATCCCGGGGACCTCGCGCTCCGGCAGTACCATCATGGGTGCGCTCATTGCCGGCGTATCCCGGACGGCAGCGGCGGAATTTTCGTTCTTTCTCGCCATTCCGGTCATGCTGGGCGCAAGTCTGCTGAAGATCGCGAAATATGTATTCAAAACGGGTGTCGCATTCTCCGGGATTGAGTGGATGACGCTGGCGGTCGGGATCATCACGGCGTTTGTGGTATCCCTCATCGTGATCCGCTTCCTCACCGATTTTGTCCGTCGGCATTCGTTCGCGGCATTCGGCTGGTACCGGATCCTCCTGGGCGCGGTCGTACTGCTTTACGGCATTCTGCACTGAATCAGAAACAAGCGTGGGTACTCCGCTATCCGCGCTTTTTCTTTTGCACAGGAAAATCGTGTCCCGAAAGTATACGAAATCCGCGCTTCTTTCATACACGCTCTTGCAATCCGCCGCAAAATGTGCTATACTTTTTTGAAAATCCACTGCAACAAAGGAGTTTTTTATGAGATCCACTGTTTTTGACCGGAACGAATGGCTGTATACGGATTCCGCCATCGAAACGGTATGCAGCACCGTCACCATGCGCACGGCACGCGGGGCTTCTGCGGGATTCCAGATCCTCTGCCGCGACATCGATGCCAAAACGCTTACCGCCGCGGTTGTCTGGAACGGCTGCGCCCCCATTCTTGCCGAATGCTACAGAGAAATCCCGGTACGCGTCACGGAAAACACCGGACTGCACTGCTTCACCACGAACGATTGGAATGTAGCCAAAGGCTATGCTACCCGTCCGGTGCCGTTTTTCGTCTATGACGCACTGGAGCCGATCGGCTGCGAGGGCGTTGCGGTGCGTGATTCCGTGGAGGCGGTCTATGTTTCCCTGCGCGCGGATCGCTCCTGTCTGCCCGGCGACTATACCGGTACTGTAACCATCACCGCAGGCGAGGAGAGCTTTGCCGTATCGTTCACCCTTACGGTCGCGGACGTTGTGCTGCCTGCGGAGAGCCTGAAGATCACAAACTGGTTCTCGCTCACCAACATGGCAGCCGCACACGGAGTCGAAAAATGGTCGGACGCGCACTGGAAGATGATCGAAAAATACGGGCTTCTCATGCGGCGGATGCACCAGAACGTTTTCTGGATCACATGGGACACCGTGGATGCCAGCGTAGACGAAAAAGGGACCTTCCATTTTGACTTCACGAACTGCGAAAAGCTCATCCGACTCTATCTCTCCCTTGGCTTCACCACCATCGAGGGCAGCCCGCTCTTCGGCAGAGACACCTGGGATGCAGCGGAATTCCATATCGGTACACCGCTTGGCTGGCTCACCGCCATGTCCGAGGACGCTTACCGCTATACCGCCGCTTTCCTCACCGCGTGGCGTGATTTCCTCACGAAAAACGGCTGGTACGCCATCACCATCCAGCACGTAGGCGATGAACCCACACCCAAAGCCGCGGACGAATACCGGATCCTCTGCGGCATTGTGCGCAAATTCTTACCGGGTATCCCGCTGCTCGACGCCATCGAAACCCACACCCTGCGCGGCTCCGTGGACATCTGGGTGCCAAAGAACGACTACTACACCCGCAACCGCGACGCCTTTGAAGCACTGCGTCAATCCGGCGACACCATCTGGTTCTACACCTGCTGCGTGCCGGGCGGTCATTACGCAAACCGTCTGCTCGATATGCCCTTACTCCGGCACCGTATGCTGTTCTGGGGCAACTACCGCTATGACCTGCCCGGTTTCCTGCACTGGGGTCTCAACCATTGGCAGGAGGGACAGGATCCGTTTATGGACACATCGGTGGCACAAACCCCGACCAACCATCTGCCTGCGGGAGACACGCACATTGTCTATCCGCTGGGAGATCGGATCCTCGGCTCCATGCGCGCGGAGATGATCACTGCCGGTGCGGAGGACTATGAGCTCTTAAAGCTCCTTGCCGCACGGGATAAGAGAATGGCGGATACGCTCTGTGCGACGGGACTCCGTTCGTTCCGGGACTGCGACAATACGCCGGATTACTTCACCGCCCTGCACGATCGTCTGCTCGAAATGCTGGTAAACCGTGCATAACTTTACGGCGCAAAAAATCCGCAAAAGTTTACATTCTCGTCCTTGATACCCGCGGGTTGCTCTGGTATAATATGAAGTAGTTTCTTTCATATCAGCCAAAAAGCGGAGAGAAACGTCCTGTACGCAGCTCTCCGCTTTTGATGTATTCATTTTCGCGGTATATCTATACGAAAATGCCGCTTTGCCGGATTACCGGTCTGTGATCGTCGGATCGGTCGGCACATCGATCGGTTCGCTTTCGTCCAGGGAGGGCAGCGTTTCCGAGCCGCCGTCGTCTATCGTCTGGACCGCCACGAAACGCCGGGTCTGTCCGTTCCATGTGACCTTCTGAAACGGCACATCCACGAGAACCGTGTCCGCCTGCGCCATTGCTTTTTCCGTGATCGCACCGAAATCCGCAAGCTCCTTTGCCAGCGTCACATCGGAATCCTTCTTTGTCGCATGCAGGGCGTACCACGAGATCTTCACCACGTCGCCTCTCGTAAATGCGTCTACGGACAGGCTATCGTCCGCAATGCCCGCATCGGCAGCAACCGTAAACGGATCGTCCCAGGTGAAATCGCCATCCGCGCCCTCCGTATAGCCGAGCGAACGAAGCACAAACGTGAAATACATCGCGCCCGTCACGTCATCGGTGCCAAAGGTATCCGCGGATACGCCCTTGACGTAGCCCTTCTGGTATGCGTAGCCGATATAGGGATCCGCCCAATGCGGCACATCCGTGAACGGGTGGCTGTAGTTCAACTCCGCCGCAGCCGTTTCCGCACCGAGCAGACGCACAAGCATCACCACCGCTTCCACACGGGTCGGCGCACGATCGAGGTCAAAATCCGTATCGCTCACACCGCGGAACAGACCGAGCGTCTTTAATTCTCCCGCGATCTCCTCTGCGGAAATGCGTGTGCCGATCACTGCCTTCGTTTCCGTATCTGCGGCAGCCACACAGACTCCGGCAAGGGATCCGGCGGCAAGGAGCAGCGCGCACAGTATACTTATCCATTTCTTATACATTGTATATCACCATCCTTCTGTAACGGGGCATCTTGTCCCCCACACGCAGTATAGCACACCGGGATCGTTTTTGCGTTACCGTTTTGTTGAGGTTCTATGAACGATACGCAAATTTCGTCCGCAGCACCGCACAAACCACACCTGCCCACGTGAGAACACAGGACACGTGCTTCCGGGGGAGTCCATTTTTTAGTAAATAGGGGTATCGATATGATTATTCATGAAGCGGCGGAAAACTATCTGGAGGCGATCTATATGCTTCTGCGCCGCCGGGGATATTGTCGCTCCATCGACGTATGCCGGGAACTCGGGTACTCGAAGCCGACGATCAGCATCATGATGAAAAATCTGCGCGAGGCGGGATACATCTCCATCGACGACACCGGCGGAATCGCGCTGACTGCCACGGGTCTGGAAGTCGCGCAGCGGATGTACGAACGGCACGAAACGATCGCACAGATCCTGATGAAGCTCGGCGTACCGGAGGATGTGGCATACGCGGACTCCTGCAAGATCGAGCATGACCTGAGCGCGGAGAGCTTTGAGGCGATCCTGCGCTATGCGACCGAACGCGGCATTATCGACGGCAGAAAACCAAAACAATAAACCCTGCAAACGGGTATACGGCTCTCTCCCGTGTATCCGTTTTTTCTATGGCGTGGTTTGATTTCTTCCACATTTTACGAGAAATCCATTGACAGTGGCGCAGAAATCCGTTATAATGTAGAAAATCCCACGCGCGCAAGCGATTCTATAGTAGAAATTCTGCACGAACATAAGGAGAGACAACAGATGAAGAAACGTTTTTCGGGGAAACAGATCACTTCCCTGCTCCTTACCGCACTGCTTTTGAGTGCATGCGGTGAGTCGGCGTTGGACACGGATACCACGGCATCGACCGATACGGCGGGCAGCACGCAGGAGACGGCGGCAGAGGAGACGACGGAGACCGGTCCGCAGCTGGAGGTGCCGTCGGATTCGCTGAACGGCTACACGTTCCGGGTGCTGCCGCGCGATACGGATCACCACATCAAGGAGGTATACGCCACGGAGCTGACCGGGGAGGTCGTCAATGACGCGGTGTATGCCCGCAACATGAAGGTGGAGGACGCCTATGACGTGAAGTTAGAGGCGGTGGAAATCACGGAGGATCCCGAATCCGCCATGTCCGATTACTTCCGCAAGACGGTCCAGGCGGGGGAGGATGCCTTTGATCTCGCTCTGATGCACACCGTTATGGCGGGCGCGATGTCCCTTGAGGGTATGGCGCGCAACTGGCACGACGTCGCCTATGTAGACTTCTCCAAGCCGTGGTGGAACAGCGTCATTGCGGATGAGCTCGATTTCCAGGGCAAGCTCTTCCTCGCCGCGTCCGATTACTGCATCAGTGCCATCGACTACACGTGGGCAATGCTCTACAATCGCGCGATGGGAGCGGATCTGGGACTGGGCGAGCTATACGACACCGTGGACGAGGGCAAATGGACGTTCGACACGTTCAACACCCTTGCGACTGCCGCGGTGATGGATGTAAACGGCGACGGCAAGATGGATGAAAACGATCGTTACGGCTTTACGACCCACTGGAACAGCGCAACGCTCAACTGGGCCTTTGCCTTTGACGTGCGGTATATCGTAAAGAACGATGCGGGTGTGCCGACGCTCCTGCCGCAGTCCGAGAAGATGGCGGACATTATGGCGAAGCTGTACGATTTCTACTACAACGGCAACCGCACGCTCTACATGACGGACACGCTCGTCTCCTCGATGGGGTATCCGTCCCACGATCTGGCGGTGGCAGGCACGTTTGAGAAGAACCAGACCCTCTTTGCCGCGCTCCGGATCTACGTCATCGACAATCTGCGCAACATGGAGGATCCGTTTGCCATCATCCCGTTCCCGAAATACAACGAAGCGCAGACCGGCTATTACACGCACGTTGACGGCCACGCGCCGCTGATGATCCTGCCGAAAACCCTGCAACAGACGGACAACGCCGGTATCGTGATGGAGGCTCTCGCGTACTATAGCCATGAGCTGGTCGTTCCCGCCGTATATGACATCGTTTTGCAGAACAAGTACGCCCGCGACGAATCCTCCGCGCATATGCTCGATCTGATTCTGGACGGCAGAGTGTACACGTTCGGCTACATCTACGACGATTACAAGGGGATGCAGTGGACGATCCGCGAAATGCTCCAGAATAAGAAGGAGGATTACGCCTCCTACTACGCCACCAAATTGGGCAGTGCGGAGAAGCAGCTCCAGAAGATCATCGACAGCTACGAGACGCTGGAATGACCGATACGCAACAGGTCGCGGCAGCGGAACACAAAAAGACTGGGATACGGACCGTTTTCGGGCGTATCTCAGTCTTTTCTTATCGTTTTCGGTTCGCGCCGGATGGACCGCGTTATCCCTCTTTCGCCTCCGCGAGCTCGAGATAGGTGTCGATGATCTTCGCCCACTGCTTTTCCGCGGCGCCGATCTTGGAGTTGAAGGAGGATTCGGTGTTGTTCGTGTTTTTCGATACCATATCCTGGATGATGAACGCGATGCCGGTGTTGTACATATAGCCAAAGTCGAATACGCGCACATCCATCAGAAGGTCAAGCATGGCGGCGGATTCGGCGTCCCGGCTCAGCTTCACCTTCAGCGCGGTGTCGAAATATGCCGGAACGACCTGCTTGTAGGTTTCCGCGTTGAGAGCCTCGGTGAGCATACTGCTCCATTCGATGTTCTGTACCGTGATCGGAATGAGCATACAGCCGTGCGCGCCGTCGCTCATGGTGTAATAACGGGTCTGCGCCTCGTCATACTTCGGATACGGGATGATGCCGTAATCGAATTCGAGATCACGATACCCGGTCGCGGACTGGAACAGTCCCGTGTACAGAAGGAGGTTGCCGGCAGACCACGCGGTCCAGCCTGTGCCCCAGCCCTCCGTATAGCCGCCGAGAGAACCGTGGTACAGGGCGTTGAGCTTTTCCACAATGGAGGCGAGCTTTTCTCTGTCCATGGTGAATTTCGGCACGCCCTCGTCGTCGATGGTGAACAGCGGATTGTCAAAGGCGTACTGATACGTGACGACGGCGCTGTACGGGTCTCCGGACAGACCCAGACGGTCGTTCTCGTCCTTGGCGCCGTTGCCGTCCAGATCGACATAGACCATGTTCGCGTATTCGTACATCTTGTCATACGTCCACCTGCCGCTGTCCACGACGTCATAGATGTCCTCGAGATTGTATTCGTTGGCGATGTCCTGATTGTAATACATACAGTACGTGAAGCGCAGCACGTCGAGGTCGTATTCCCCGATCATGGCGTAGGCGTGCCCCTTGACGGACAATGCCTCCGCCGCGTTGCCGATATACCACGGCTTGTCGAGATGGACGTGCGGCAGATCCTCATACCAGTCGCGGAAGTAGCCCGTCGTCGCGTATTTCGGGATCTGCACGATCTGCCAGAACATGATGTCATACGCGTCGTCCCCGGCGGTGATGGTATTGATGCCTGTGGCGTCGAAATTGTCCGTGAACGTCGCGTCCATTTTGCAGTTGAACCGCTCGGTCACGGTCAGGTTCCGGCTGTAGATCGCGTCGTTGACGACGTCGCCGTTCTGCTCCAGGTCCAGTCCGATGTCATTGACAAAGTCGTCGCGCTGTCTTGAGAGGACGCGGTACGTGTAGCCGTCCATATCCGTGTCGGGCAGATCGTCGGAGATCGCGCGCCGTGCCGCAGCAGGATCGGGTTCCGTTTCCGCCTCGGTCTGCGCGGCAGTGTCCGCTGTGGTATCGCCTGTGGTTTCTTTTTCTGTACCGCCCGCACAGGAAGTGAGTATAAGGGCGGCAAGAAGCGCACAAAGTATGCGCATTGTTTTCGTCTGCATGACCATTCCCCCAAAAAATGTGCAAAGTATTATCTGTATTGTAGCACAATTTCCCTGCCATGTCAAGAATTTTGCAAAAACAGTCCCGGCTTCACCCGGCAGAATTTCGTACATCTCTATAATTTCTCTTGCATCCGCGATAGGGGTATGCTATAATATGCTATAATACGATGAAACCAGTCCGGGAGTGTGAGGCTATGACGACCACCATTGAAGAAGCCCTGGCGCATTTTGCGAAAACCGCCGCCGTGTGCGATATGCACGTATGTGAATACACCTTTGTGCCGCCCGCGGAGGTCCCGTTTTCCGCGGAGGTTCGTGCAGCGTGTGCGGAAAATCTCTGCGGACAATACGGAACGTGTCACACCTGTCCGCCGGGATGCGGGGAATGGGATGTACTCGCGGCGAAATACCGGGCATATCGCGGCGCGTTTCTTTATACGACCCTGCATACCTTACAGGGTGCGCGGGACTACGCCGAGATGCTGCGCTCCGGAGACGATCACCGCCGCATGGACGACGATCTCATCGACACCCTGCACGACGCGGGCTTCTCCGATTTTGTCCTTGCCGGTGCCGGAAGCTGTCCGGTCTGCAAAAAATGCACCTATCCGGACGCGCCGTGCCGCTTTCCCGACAAAGCACGCTCCGCCATGGAGGCTCTTGGCATTGATGTGGTGGCACTCGCGGCAGACCGTGGGATCACCTACGACCACGGGGAAGGCACCGTGACGTACTTCTCGATCGTGTTCTATCATTAAACGTCCTGGCATACAATCCATAGATTGCAATCCAAATACAGAAAGCGAGGGAAATCCATGAAAAGCGCACATCCCGTCATCGCACAGGCGGAGACCTGGACCATTCCGACCTATCCGGTACCCGCCGTTGAGGAAATGCCCATGTTCGCCGAGCTGCGCGGACATCAGGGGACAAGCGGCAATCCGTATCCGAGCCGTGTCGTGCAGAAGGTGGACCGGGAACATCGTGCCAACCGGAACTACACCGTCGTCCGCTTGGAGAACGACTACATCCGCGTCTGCATTCTACCGGAGCTGGGCGGCAGAATCTTTGAGGCCTACGACAAGATCAACGACTACCACTTTCTCTACCGGCAGCACGTCATCAAGCCCGCGCTCATCGGTGCGTTCGGCTCGTGGATCTCCGGCGGCATGGAGTTCAACTGGCCCTTCCACCACCGTCCGTCCACGTTTATGCCCGTCGATTACGAGATCGAGCGGTGTTCGGACGGTTCAGCGATCTGCTGGCTGTCCGAATGCGATCCGGCGGACAGAACGCGCGGCACCGTGGGGATCGTGCTCACCCCGGACGCGTCCTATTTCGAGACGAGAATGCGCGTGTCGAACCGGACACCGTTTGCGCATTCCTTCCTGTGGTGGGAGAACGCCGCGGTACGGGTCCATGAGAAATACCGTCTGATCTTCCCGCCGGATGTGACCTGGGCACACCACCACTACGACCGCAGCCACATCACCTTCCCGATCGCCGAGGGACAGTACGGCGCGGAACGATTCGACAAGCCGACAGACATCAGCTGGCACGGGAATACGCGCACGGCAAGCTCCTATTTCGCGGCACCGTCCGCATTCGATTTCTTCGGCGGCTACGACTACGAAAAGGAATGCGGTACCATGCACATCGCGGATCACCACGTCTCGCCGGGGAAAAAGATGTTCACCTGGGGCTACGGAGCCAATGCCGACAACTGGGAAGCGTCCCTCACCGATTCCGACGGTCCCTACGCCGAGCTGATGGCAGGCTCCTACACGGACGATCAGCCGGATTTCACCTGGCTCATGCCGTATGAGACGAAATGCTTCTCGCAGTTCTGGTATCCGCTCCGTGGGGTGCGCTATGTGACCGCCGCTACCCTGTACTGTGCCGTCGCTGTGGAAAGAAACGGCGCGGGCAGTCTGGTGCGGCTCAACGTGACCCGCGCGGTGGAGAACGGCACGATCCGCGTATATGACGGCGAAACCCCTGCGCTGGAGGCCTCCTTCGCGCTGTCCCCGTGCGCCTGGATCTCCTATTCCGTTCCGCTGTCCGACAAAAAGTACACCGTAGAGATCTTGGACGGCAAGGAAACGCTTTTGCACTACCGCGAAATCACGCCCGACTTCATCCACATCCCGCGCGACAATCCCGGCATTCCGACACCGGACAAGCTGAAAACGGCACAGGACAACTATCTGACCGGACTGCATATCGACCAGTACCGCGATCCCATGTGGAAGCCGGACGCCTATTACCGGCACGCGCTGACCCTCGATCCGGAGCATCTGCCCTCCCTTATCGCGATGGGGGAATATACGCTGCGCAACGGGGAGTACGACGCGGCACTGTCCTACCTCGACCGGGCGCGCGCCATCTCCGATCGCTACAACCAGAATCCCATGGACGGAAGCGTCAACTACCTCACGGGTCTCGTCTATCTATACAAGGAAGAATACCACAAAGCCTATGCCGCGTTCCGCAAGGCTGCCTGGTCCCGCAATGTCGCCGCGCAGTCCTATGCCCATGCCGCCGCCATCGCCGGACGGTCCGGCAGGTGGTCCGATATGTACCGGGACGCGCAGTCCGCTCTTGATGTGGAGGCGCGCCATCCATATGCCGGGATCCTTGCGGCAGTGGCGGCGTATCGGCTCGACCGGGCGAACGACGCGGTGGACAGACTGCACGCGATTCTGCGGGATTGTCCGCTCCACCACACGGCGCATTTTCTCCTCACCCTCTACGGCAAGGAATCCGAAACGGACTTCTGCGCCCGTCTGCACTCCGATCCCGCCGAAACCGCACTCGATATTGCCGAAGAGCTGCTGGAAGCCGGTATGCTGGACGAGACGACGGTGCTGTTCCGGATGCTCGAAGCAGGCCTTGGCGCGGAAAAGCTGTCCGCGATGGCGTATTACACCCTTGCCGACTCCTGTGAACGGCTCGGACACCATACGGAAGCCACCGCATATCGGGGCAAGGCGCGTTCCATGCCCATCGTGCGCGTATTCCCCCATCGGTTATACGAGATCGACGTCCTCTGCCGCGCGTGTGAAGCGGATACACAGGACGGCGTGGCGCGATACCTGCTCGGCTGCATCCTCTACGGCAAGGGACATCACCAAAAGGCGGCGGAGCTGTGGGAGGAAGCGACGCAGGTCATGCCGGAATTCTATATTCCCTACCGCAACCTTGCCATGGCGTATTACAGCCATCTCGACCGGAAGAAGGACGCGCTGCCGTATCTTGAAAAGGCGGTATCCCTCCATCCCGGCGACGATCAGCTTCTCAATGAGATCAGCTTCGTCATGGCGTCCATCGGCGTGCCGGGAGAACAGCGCGCGGCATACATTCTGGCGCATATGCCGGCGGACTCCATCTCGGACGACCTCCATCTGGAGCTTGCCAAGGCCTACAACGCCGCCGGCGCATACGACCGTGCCATCGAGGTGATGCTGTCCCACGAATTCACCCCGGGCGAGGGCGGCGAATTTGTGATCACAGAGACGTACATGTTCGCGCAGTTCGCAAAGGGCAGACGGATGCTTGCCGCCGGGGAGCTGGAAGCCGCATTGGCATCGTTCCGCGCGGCACTGCAAATCCCCGAAAATCTGCACGCCGGCTTCTGGAACGAGAGCGTGACCGTGCCGTATCGCTACTTTGAAGCGGAAGCACTGGCGCGTCTCGGAAGAAAAGAGGAGGCGGACGGTGTGATCGCGGCGATCTCGAAACGCAACAACAGCGGCATGTGGAATATGGGCGGCGAGTTCACGTATTATTCCGCGATGCTCTCCCGCCTTGCCGGACGGGAAATGGAGGCGCAATCCATACTGCGGGGTGCAATCTCCGGCTGGGAGGACGCGCTGTCGCATCCGGTCTATCCGCACAACGACGTAAAGGGAGGGCGGTTCTTCTACCTCTGCTTTGTGGATGACGCGAATGTGCTGCGGGAGGCAAATCTCACCTATATGCTCGGCTACGGAATGCTGGCACTCGGGGAGAAGGATACGGCACGCGACTATTTCCGGCGCAGTCTCCGGCTCAATCCCGACAATGTGAAATGCGCGCTGGAGCTGGACTTACTTTGACATTTTGACAATTTGAAGGAGAAACCCCATGACGGACAAACCCACCTTATTTATGATCGGCAATACGCACTTTGACCCGGTGTGGCTCTGGACGTGGGAGGAAGCGATGGCGTCGATCCGCGCGACCTTTCGTTCCGCACTGGCACGGATGGAGGAGGAACCGGATTTTCGCTATTCCTTTGCCACCCCGCCCGTATTCCGCTGGATCGAGGACACGGATCCCGCGTTGTTTGACGAGATCCGTTCCCGCGTCGCCGATGGACGCTGGGAGCTTGCCGAGGGCTTCTGGAACCAACCGGACTGCTATACCGGCAGCGGCGAGAGCTATGTCCGTCACGCGCTCTATGGGCAGGCATATCTGACGAAGGTGTTCGGCAAACGCGCGGTATCGGTGATGCAGGTGGACAGCTTCGGTCCCCAGCTGCCCCAGATCCTGCGCAAGGCCGGAATGCACTGCTACCTCTTCACCCGTCCGGAAGCGCACCACGTCCCCCTCCCCGCTCCGCTGTTCCACTGGGAAGGCATGGACGGCAGTGTGGTCACGGCATTCCGTATTGGCGGGGAGGCAGGCGGCGGATGGTCGAACGATCTGGCGGCGGAAATGGATATAGCCGCGCGGACCCCGGGCGATAAGGCGATGCTCTTTGGCGTTACGGACCACGGCGGCGCACCCACCATCCGGGACATCGCGACCATCCGGGAAAGGAGCAACGCACATTTTTCCACCGTGGCAGCCTTTTTTGCATCCCACGAAAACGACGATATGCCGACCGTACAGGGAGAATGGATCACCGGGGATTTCGGTCCATACGCGAACGGCACGGAGGTCAAGAAAAACAACAGACGCGCGGAAAATGCCCTGCTTGCCGCGGAATCCGCCCTTTGTCTCGCCGAGATCGCGGATCCGACGCGCAGAGAGGCGCTCACTGCGGCATGGCAGGACACCCTGTTCAATCAGTTCCACGACATTCTCGGCGGGTGCTGCATTCCGCAGGCGTATGTGGACGCACGCGACCTGCACGGCAAAGCGATTGCCACGGCAAACCGGATCCTGCACACCGCACTGCAGCGGATCACGGCAAAGCTCCGGATGCCCGGTGAGAATCCCGACCATCCGTGGAACATCGTCGTTTGGAATCCGACCGGCACTGTATATGACGGTTACGTGGAGGCAGAGGTCCAATGGGCGCATGAATTTGGCTGGTACAACGGCGAGATCGCACTGGAGGACGCAAACGGTGCTGTGATCCCGTGTCAGGTGATCTGCGAGCGGTCCGTGATCCCGGCATTCCGTTCCCGTTTTGTGTTCCGGACGGCTGTCCCCGCATACGGCTGTAGGATCTACAAGCTCCTCAAGCGGGACGGCACGGTTCCGGCAAAGACTCTGGTCACAACGGCGGACACGGTGCTGCACACGGCGCGATACGAGATCACCCTATCCCCGGACGACGGCTCCATCCGGCAGATACGTGACCGTCGGAACGGCAAAATCCTTTGTGAAAACGCGTTTGTACCCGTTTGTCTCGACGATCCGGGCGACACATGGGCGTTCAACGTGACCGGATACGGTACGCCGCGCGGCAAATTCCGCCGGATGCGCTGCGAGATCGTGGAGGACGGAGAGCTGCTCACAAAATGGAAGCTCCACTCGATACTGGAGGGCGGCGCATCCTCCCTTACGATGTACTACACCTTCTATCACGACGCGGCGTACATTGATCTCACATGGCGGCTCGACTGGCATGAGAAAATGGCGGTCTGCAAGCTCTGCTGCGCGGTTGGCTCCATGACGCACGTGGCAAGCGCGCCCTACTGCGAGATCGAACGGGGCGAAGGTACCGCCGATCGTCCGATGGGTACGTGGCTCCGGTACGACGACGCGCTGGTGGTCACGGATTCCCTCTTTGCCTACACGATGACAGAGCACACACTCGGCTTCACGCTGGTCCGCAGTCCGATCTACGGGGATCTGCGCATCGCTCCCATCGACACCGGGTACGACTATCCCGTGATGGAGCAGGGCATCTCCGCGGGCAGACTCCGTTTCTATCCGGAGTGCAGCACCGTATTCGCACCACAGGCGGCAGAAGCCTTCACGCGCATGCCGATCCTCCTCTGTGAAGCCAACCACGACGGCACGGCAGCGGATCGGTTTACACAGGGAGTAGTCACCCTGGATGCGGCAAGATCACTTTTGACGGCGGTGAAGTACGCGGAGGATGGCGATGGGATCGTGTGTCGGATGGTACAATACGGCGACGGCGAGAATGCGGTACTGCACGTGAACGGCGCGGACTATCCGCTCACGTTCGGGAAAAATGAAATCAAAACGGTGCGGATCGCACACGGCATCTGCACGGAAACGAATCTGCTGGAAGAGGCACTGTAATACAATTCAGAAAAGAGGCATCGATCATGAAAAAACGGATATGCATCCTGCTCCTCATCGCCGCGCTGCTCACTGCCTGCGGAAATGGCGAGACGGCGGAAACGGAAAAGACGGCGGATACAGCGGGCGGTACGGATACCGAAACGGCGGCAGAAACCCTCTCGGAAAAGGAGCAGCTGCTTGCCGCTTTGCCCACCGGTGACTATGGCGGATACGACTTTATGATGCTCAACAACGAGTCGAATTTCGCCTACACCCAGATGGGTGCGGAGGAGCTGACCGGAGAGGGGATCAACGACGCGATCTACAACCGGAACAGCGCGGTCGCGGATCGGCTGAATGTGAAGCTGACGGAAAACAGGGTCGGCTATGCGGAGGTCACATCCACCATGAAAACCGCCGTTGCCGCGGGGGATTCCACGTATTCCTGCTTCTGGAACGAGTCGGCATTTGTCGCGCCCTTTGCCATTGAGGGAAGTCTGTGGAACGTAAAGGATCTCACCGCACTTTCTCTTGACCAGTCGTGGTGGGATGCAGGTGCCATGGCGGATCTGACCATCGGGGACTATCTTTACTTCCTCGTGGGGGATCTGCACCTGATGTTCAGGGAATCGTTCTGGATGGTCGGCTTCAACAAAAACATTGCGGACGATGTGGGGATAGAGGATCTCTACAACGTGGTGCGCGAGGGTGCCTGGACGATGGACAAAATGGGGGCGGCAATGGCAGCGGCACGGGCAGATCTGAACGGCGACGGCTCCATGGACGGCAACGACCGCTTCGGCATGACGTGCTACGAGGGCTGCGTGATCCCTCTGTTCATCGGCGCGGGAGAAACGCTCGTGGAGCGGGACGAGAACGGCATACCGCACTTTGTCACCCCGGACGACCGCTTCTATCAGGCATATGAAAAGATCGTATCCACGTATTTTGCGAAGAACATAGACTACTCGTGCATTGGCGGTAAAACAAAGAACATCGACCAATACGCCGCCGAGGGCATGGACGCGTTCCACGGTGTATTCCTGTCCGGTCACGCACTCTTCTATCTGGAGCCGATCGGCTCTCTGAAGAAGCTGCGGAATATGGATGCGGAATTTGGTGTGCTACCGTATCCGAAGCTCGATGAAAGCCAGCCGGAATACGCGACCTACATCGCCAATTATGCGGCGGTCTGCGGTGTCCCGGTGACGACAGGCGATCCGGAACGCACGGGTGTGGTTCTCGAAAACCTCTGTGCGCTGTCCCATGATGATTTGCAGAACGCGTACATCAACGACACGCTGAGCTTCAAGTACATCCGCGACGAGGACAGCCGGGATATGCTCGACATCCTGTTTGCCACGGGCCGCTTCAACCTCTCCGATCAGCTCGACGTAGGCACGATCCGCGCAAAGCTCCAGTCTTCCGCCATCTCCGGCAGCGATACGGTCGCAGCGGCACTGGAAAAGCTCCTGCCTGCCGCGGAAACCAAGCTCGACGAGAACATCCGCAAGCTCACACAGGCGGGCTGAACCGATAAAATGTCGCTGCTTTCAGGTGATTTTACGCCAAAAGCCATATAGCCGCGCTTTTCTCGAAAAAAACGATGGATGCGGTGCAATCGAAAAGAAAGCTGTCTTTTTGCGGAAGGACGGCTTTCTTTTTCTGTCCTTTTTTTGCGCTATCTCTTCCAAACCGGGAAAAAATATGCTATAATGAATCCATCAACAGCAACGATTGCAGACTGTGAGGACAGCAAGGCATGAAGGTAGTGCTTGAAAATCTGACCAAAACATTCCCGGCGCGCGGCAAGGGTGCATCTCCCACAACAGCGGTACGGGACTTTTCCTATACGATCCCGGATGGTGAGCTGATCGGGCTGCTCGGTCCGTCCGGCTGCGGCAAAAGCACAACGCTCAATATGATCTGCGGACTGGAAAAGCCTACCGCCGGCAAGATTTATTTTGGCGCGGACGATGTGACCTCCCTGGCGCCGGAGCATCGCGGGGTCGGCATGGTATTCCAGAATTACGCCCTGTATCCGCATCTGACCGTCCGGCAGAACATCACGTTTCCGCTGGAGAATCTGCGCGGCAAGGATAAGCTGACCAAAAGCGAAATGGCAAAACGCGCCATGGACGCTGCGGAGCTTGTGCAGATCACGGATTACATGGATCGCAAGCCCTCCGAGCTGTCCGGCGGTCAACAGCAGCGGGTGGCAATTGCCCGTGCGCTGGTGAAGCTGCCGAAGGTTCTCTTACTCGATGAGCCGCTGTCGAATCTGGATGCGCGGCTCCGGCTCCAGACCCGGGAAGAGATCCGGCGGATCCAGCGGGAAACGAAGATCACGACGATTTTTGTGACGCACGATCAGGAGGAGGCGATGAGCATCTCGGACCACATTGTGGTGATGCGCGCGGGCGTACTCCAGCAGTCCGGGAAGCCGCAGTCCGTATACGACGATCCGGTCAATCTGTTCTGCGCGAAATTCTTAGGCACACCGCCGATCAACGTATTCCACGGCACGGTCCGCTCCGGTACGCTGTATCTTGACGGTACGGCGGTACTTGCGGTATCGGGTGTGCGTGACGGCGATGTGACCGTCGGGATCCGTCCGGAGGGCTTTGTCTTAGACGATGCAGGCGCGTTTGTCTGCACGAAACGGTCGGTCGAGGTGATGGGACGCGATGTGAGTGTGGTGGCGGCGCATCCGGCGATCGAGAGTGAATCGGGAACGCTGCGCGCGATCCTCCCCTCAGACAGTGCCACGCCGGGCGACCTGGTCCATTTCACCCTGAAGGCGCGCAAGGTGCATCTCTTTGATCCGGCAAGCGGGGAACGGCTCCGGTTCGTGGAGGGATGATCGGCATGGAAAACAAATGGTGGAAAGCATTTCTATACCTGCTTCCGGCGATATTGTTCCTCGGCGTATTCATGGTCTATCCGCTGGTGGACGTATTCGTCTACTCCTTTGAGGAAGGCTACAATTCCGCGTCACAGACCTTTTTTGGCATTGGCGGCTACAATTATGCCTATGTGCTGCACGATCCGTACTTTTTGCAGGCGGTGGAGAACACGTTTTTGCTCGTGGTGATCACGGTGCCGCTGTCCACGGGGCTCGCGCTGCTCATCTCGCTCGGTCTGTCCTCGATCCGGAAATTGCAGCAGCTGTTCCAGACGATCTACTTCTTGCCGTATGTGACGAACACATTGGCAGTGGGACTGGTATTCATGATCCTTTTCAAGAAAACGGCGTACTCGGACGGGCTTGTCAACGCGATTCTCCACTGGTTCGGCTCGTCGGGGGTGGACTTTATCGACGGACCGCACTGGGCAAAGATGTTCGTGCTCTGCTTTTACACGATCTGGGTGGTGATGCCGTTCAAGATCCTGATCCTGACCAGTGCGCTGGCGTCCGTGAACCGGAACTACTATGCGGCGGCACGGGTAGACGGCACGTCCCGGTTCCGCATTTTCTATAGGATCACCCTCCCGATGATCTCGCCGATGCTCTTTTACCTGGTGATCACAGGCTTCATCGGTGCGTTCAAAGCCTACAGCGACGCGGTCGCACTCTTTGGAGTGGACCTGAACGCCGCGGAGATGAACACCATCGTGGGCTACATTTACGATAT
>USGH01000015.1 GCA_900554225.1 uncultured Eubacteriales bacterium
CGCCTGCTCTATATCATTTGCAGCTCCCGTTGTAACAGACTCAAACTTCAGCTCCTCAGCAGCACGTCCGCCAAGATATCCGACCAGCATAGCTTCCAGTTCTTTCTGGGTATTCAGATATTTCTCTTCTTCCGGAACCTGCATCACATAGCCAAGCGCACCCATGGTACGCGGAACGATCGTGATCTTCTGTACCGGCTCTGCGTTTTTCTGCAGGGCTGCGATCAGTGCATGTCCTACTTCGTGGTAAGAAACGATCCGTCTTTCTTCCTTGCTCATGATGCGGTCTTTCTTTTCTTTTCCGACCAGTACAACCTCGACTGCGTCAAACAGATCCTTCTGGCAGACAGCCTTACGGCCGTTCTTAACTGCATTGATGGCTGCTTCGTTGATCATATTTGCCAGATCGGAACCGACTGCTCCTGACGTTGCGAGCGCGATCTCCTGCAGATCCACGGATTCATCCATGCTGACATCCTTGGAATGTACCTTTAAGATATCGACACGGCCTTTCAGATCCGGCTTATCTACAATGATACGTCTGTCAAACCGTCCCGGTCTGAGCAGCGCCTTATCCAGAATTTCCGGTCTGTTGGTCGCACCCAGGATCAGAATACCCTTGGAGCTGTCGAAACCGTCCATTTCGGAAAGCAGCTGGTACAGTGTCTGCTCACGCACTACAATACCGCCGCCGTACTTGCTGTCACGGCTCCGGCCGATCGCATCTATTTCATCGATAAAAATAATGCATGGCGCATTCTTTGTTGCTTCCTTAAATAAGTCTCTGACACGGGAAGCACCGACACCGACATACAGCTCGATAAAATCGGAGCCTGCCAGTGAGAAAAACGGTACATGTGCTTCTCCCGCAACTGCCTTAGCCAGCAGTGTTTTACCGGTTCCGGGAGGTCCAACCAGAAGTGCACCCTTCGGGAGCTTTGCACCGATCTTTGTATATTTGCCCGGGTTGTGCAGAAAGTCCACCACTTCCTGCAGGGATTCCTTTGCTTCATCTTCACCGGCGACATCTTTAAATGTAACACCCGTTTCTTTCTGGACATATACCTTTGCGTTTGATTTGCCGACACCGCCCATCATTCCGCCGCCCGACATCTTGCGGAACAGGAAGCTGAGCAGTACCCAAAGGATCACGATCGGCAGGACATAGGTCAGCAGGATCGATAAGATCCAGCTTGAATTGTCCGGGATCTCCTTACTGTAGGTGACATCATACTTATTTAAAAATGCAGGCAGCGAATCATCATTGACAAGACCTGTATAATACTTGACTTCCGGCTGACTGTCATATCCACCGTAAAGTGCAAACGGGTTTCTGCTGCTTTCCGTCTTTTCCTGTGCCTTGTCCTGCTTTGGCGTGATCACAAGCTTATCACTCTTGATGAGGACACTGTCTACCTTGCCATCCTCTACCATCTGCAGAAATTCATCATATGTGATTTCCTTGCTGGAGCTGTTTGATACAGAATTCATCAAAAAGCTCATGGAAAGCAGTGTGATCAGCGCTGCCACCAGAAGAAGCATAAAGCTCTGTCTTTTCTGCGGTCCTTTCTGATCATTTCCACCGTTTCCGTTATTATTTCCATTCCCACCATTGTTCTGCGGTCCCTGGTAATTCTGATTATCCATAATGTTCTCCTCGTCCGGCTTATTAAAAGCCTTCTATCATTATATAGATTAAAAATACCAAAATCAATACGCTTTCTGTGAAATACTTGTGACCAGTTATGAAAGATTTATAAAATCCCCCATTTTTTACCTGATTTTCATATTGATTTTGAAAAGCTTTTTTTGTATCATAGAAAAGTATTGTTCGTGTTATAAAACGCACAATGTATGTATATAGAAACGGTATATTTCAAATAAGAAGGGAAACAGGTTTTTATGGCAAAAATCGGATTTGATAATGAAAAATATCTTCGTCTGCAGTCCGAAAAGATCAAGGAACGTATTGCAGCGTTCGGCGGTAAGCTTTACCTCGAATTCGGCGGCAAGCTTTTTGACGATTATCATGCCTCCCGGGTTTTGCCGGGCTTCAAGCCGGACAGCAAGATCAATATGCTCGTACAGCTTAAGGATCAGGCAGAGATCGTTATCGTTATCAACGCAGAGGATATTGAAAAAAACAAGGTCAGAGGTGACCTCGGTATCACCTATGATCTGGACGTATTAAGACTAATCGACGCATTCCGCGGATACGGCCTTTATGTCGGCAGTGTCTGCCTGACTCGTTTTAACGGTCAGCCCAGTGCAGTCGCCTATCAGAAAAAGCTTGAATCGCTCGGTTTAAAAGTGTTCCGGCATTATCCGATCCCCGGCTATCCGACCAACATCCGCACGATCCTGTCCGCGGACGGATACGGCAAAAACGAATACATCGAAACGGAACGCTCCCTGATTGTCGTCACGGCCCCCGGTCCCGGCAGCGGCAAAATGGCGACCTGTCTGTCCCAGCTGTACCACGACAATCTGCGCGGGCTGAAATCCGGATACGCGAAATTTGAGACCTTCCCGATCTGGAATCTCTCGATCTCCCACCCGGTCAACATCGCCTATGAGGCCGCGACCGTGGACCTGGGCGACGTGAACATGATCGATCCGTTCCATCTGGAAGCATACGGCGAAACGACTGTCAACTACAACCGCGATATTGAGATTTTCCCTGTTCTTCGGCAGCTCTTTGAAGGAATCTACGGCAAATGCCCCTACAAATCCCCGACCGATATGGGCGTGAATATGGCGGGATACTGCATCTACGACGACAAGGCGGTATCCGAGGCTGCCGGCATGGAGATCATCCGCCGGTACTACGACTGTCTTGTCAAGAAAACCAAGGGTACGATCGGCGTAGACACGATTTACAAGGCAGAGCTTTTGATGAACCGTGCGGGGCTGACCGTGAACGATCGCAAAACGGTTCCTGCCGCACTCGATAAGGCTGCCGCAACGGATGGTCCCTGCGCCGCAATCGAACTGGAGGACGGCACGATCGTCACCGGAAAAACCTCCGACCTCTTGGGCGCGTCCGCAGCGGTCCTTCTGAATGCCCTAAAGGTCTATGCCGGCATCCCGGACGAGATTCACATGATCGCGCCCTCCATCATCGAGCCGATCTGCCGTCTGAAAACGGAGCATCTGGGCTGTCACAACCCGCGCCTCCATGCGGACGAGGTTCTCATTGCCCTGTCCATCTGTGCCGCAGACAACGAAAACGCCCGCCGTGCTCTCGATTGTCTGCCGCGCCTTATGAACTGCGAAGCGCACTCCACTGTTATCGTATCGCACGTGGATGCCGAAACGTTCCGCAAGCTCGGGATCCGGCTGACCTGCGAACCGATCTATGGCACAAAGAAGCTGTTCCATCGATAAGCGATCGCCATCCACAAAATCACATAAAATATGCCGCACAGCACTTTCCTTTTTGTTGCGAACATGATATAATGATTGTATATCATATTGCAACCTGGTGCTATGCGGCTTTTTCTATTTGCATCAGATTGCCGGGAAAGGAGCGCGGTATCCCCCGATCGGTACCGCCACACGTCACATGTCCCTCTGGTTATCCCTTGTTTTTCTGGGCGTCTCTGTCTGCGCCCTCCTCCTGTGTGCCATTTTTGTAAAGCAGAAGGCACTGAAAACCATTCTTGTTCTGCTCTGCGCCATAACGACGCTCTTTTTCGCCGGATACGCAGCCTTTCTGTTTCACCAAAGCGATGCGGAACGCGCGCCGGATGACGAAACTGCCGCTTCTGCCACCGATCCTGCCATCCTTGCCGAGGCACACGAGCGGGCAGATTCCCGGATCACACTTGCCCTGGAAGAAATCGCGCGTCTGCCCATGGATCCGGCAGCGGAACAGGACGTGAATCCGGATCCGTATCTGTCGTATCCCTTCGAATCGGTGTCCGCATACGATACGCTGACAGATGCGCAGAAAACGTTATATGACGAAATCCTCCCGAAAATCGCCGCAATCGAGGACTTCACCTATCGTGCGGACGAATACGGCTACGACACGCTGGACGATCTGCTCATGGCGACCATGGCGATCGACACGGATTACCCCCGCTACGAGATGTACTACACCGTCGTCGATGTGATGTCCGAGGATGGGATTATGACGGAGGCTCTGCGCTCGTTCTATTTCATGCCCGCGAACAGTGCCGTGGAAATGTCCTCCGCCACGGATAAGGAGGCTTTGCGCCATGAGCTTGCCGTATTTGACGCGGTATGCCAGCTGGTGGTGGACGCTATCCCGGAAAACGCGACGACGTATGACCAATATCGCTTCCTCGCCGCCTATATTTCCCTTGTCACCCAGTACGACTACAATACAGTGGGGGGCAATCAGGTGGCAAACGCATACGGCTCCATTCTCGGCGGTTATTCCATTTGTCAGGGCTACTCGGTCGGATATGCGTATCTCTGTAGGCTGGCGGATCTGTGGTGCGGCGTGGTATCCGGCGAATCCCGTGAGGTATCGCACGCGTGGAATCTCGTGAAGCTCGCCTCCGGGACGTATCATGCAGACATCACCTGGTCGGACGATCGTGGATATTCCCCGAGCGAACCGGGATGGTATGATTACTTCCTGCTGACACAGGAGGAGATCCTTTTCGATCACGACATCACGGACGGTACGGTCGCAAGCGGCATCGCGTACCCGAAGCCGTTTCCCGTTTACGGCTGATCCGCCTCTGTTCCCGGTGCCGGAGGAGCGGAGAGCGGCTTGGAGCACGCGTCTATGGATTTTGACGTGAACTCCTCAAAATCGGCAAACTCCTCTGCGTCCCCGAGAATTTTCTGTAGAATCTCACCAAACCGTTCGACCTGCTCCGTGGTAAAATGCTTTTCGTTTTCCCGGATGAAGGCGCGGAAGCTGTCCTCATACAGATGGATATAGCGGTAGTATTTCTCTGTAAGCGTGAGCCGCCATTCCCGCTTGTCGTCCTCGGATGGACTTTTCTCCACGTATCCCTTCTGCTCCAGCGAATGGATCTTATACGTCGCATTGGAGCGGGATATGCCAAGAAAATCCGCAAACTCGCTGATCGTCGGCTTGTCGAGCGCATGGATCACATCCACGGCAAAGACCTCCATTGCGGTCAGGCTGCCCTCCCGTTCCCGGACGACGGCGAATATCCGTTTGTAAAAATGCAGACGCAGGAGATTGGTGATCTGCAGCAGTTCTTCTTCCAGCATGGGTATGACTCCGTTCGATTTTACAATATCCTACACATTGTACCATGAGCGTTCGTGAAAGTCAACCGTTCCGCCATTTTTTCACAAAGGAGCGCGTATCGTTTTCACAAGGATTTTTCCATTTTCCTCTTGCACTCTCCGGCGATTTGTTGTATACTGAATGCCGGAATCTATGGAGAAAGCAGGGAGAGCAATGTACGACAGCATTTTATTCGATTTGGACGGTACGCTTTGGGACGCGACCCACGTTACCGCGAAGATCTGGCCAACCGTTCTGGCGTGCCATCCGGAGGTACACCGCACCATCACCGAAGCGGATGTGCAGGCATATATGGGACGAACCAACGAGGAGCTTGCCTCCCTGCTCTTTCCCGATCTGCCGTATGACAAGGCGTTGGGACTGATGATGGAATCCTGTGCGGTGGAAAATGAGCTGCTTCTCGCACACGGCGGCAAGCTGTACCCGGAAATTCCCAAGGTGCTTGCGGCTCTGTCCGCGCACTACCCGCTTTTTATCGTGTCGAACTGTCAGTCCGGCTACATTGAAGCGTTTCTCACCCACCACCGGCTCGGGAAATACTTTCGGGATCACATCAGCTCCGGCGACACCGGAAAAAAGAAAGCGAACAACATCCTGCTTCTGCGGGACAAGCACGATCTACAATCCTCTCTCTATGTCGGCGATACCCGTTTCGATGAGGACGCCGCGCGCGCGTCCGGCTGCGATTTCTGCTATGTGACATGGGGATTCGGCAGCGTATCTGCCCCCGATTACACCTGCCGTACGCCTATGGAGCTTTGTTCCCTGCTTATAAAGGAGGAAATACGATGATTTTTCAGAATTTACATACCCACACGATCTTCTCCGATGGGAAGAACACCCCCGTTGAGATGATCGAATCCGCCATTGAGAAGGGTTTTGATGTGCTTGGCTTCTCGGATCACAGCCCGATGCCCTTCCCCTGCTCCTGGAACGTACCTCTCGCACGGATCCCGGAATATCGCGAAACGATCCGTTCTCTTGCCGCCGTCTATCGGGACAAAATCGAGATCGCACTCGGACTGGAGGTGGATCGATTCACACTGCCGCTTACGGATCGGTACGACTACACCATCGGCAGCACGCATTATCTCTATAAGGACGGCGTATATCTGGAGATCGACCACAGTCGGGAACGACAGGAAGCCTCCATTCGCGAACATTTTTCCGGTGATGCCATTGCCTATGCGCGCCACTACTGGGAAACGGTCGCCGACTGCATCCGGATCCACCGCCCGAATATTGTGGGACACGTGGATGTGATCACAAAATTCTCCCTCATGCCGGAGGACGATCCGCAATACCGCGCACTTGCCCTGGAGGGCGTCGATGCACTTTTGCCCCTGTGCGATCTTTTTGAGGTGAACACCGGTGCCATTTCCCGCGGATACCGCACCATACCCTATCCCGCAGACTGGCTGATCCACCATCTCGCATCCCGCGGCGCACGATTCACGCTCTCCTCCGACTGCCACAACGCGCCGGATCTCGACTGTCACTACCGGGAATCGCTTGCCATGCTTCAGGCAAATGGCGTACATACACTCTGGCAGTACCACGGCGGCAGCTTTTCGGAATACAAAATCGAGGAATGATTCCGCACAAATACACATTTCAGGAGGTGTCCCATGCAGCACATCCCCAAACCGGTATTCTCCGGGTATTTTAACACCGGACATTGTCAGGGCATTGCCGTGGATCCGGTGCGTCGGTACATCTATTATTCGTTTACGACCGCCATTGTCAAAACGGACTGGGAGGGCAATCTCATCGGCAGTGCGTACGGTCTGCTCGGTCATCTCGGCTGCATCGATTTCTGTGACACGGACGGCAAGGTCTATGGCTCCCTCGAATACAAAAACGATGCGATCGGTCGCGGGATTCTCGCCCATCTGGGAAAAGACGCCGTGGAGGATGCGTTCTATATTGCGATTTTCGACGTAGACAAGCTCGATCGTCCCGATATGGACGCAGTATCCGACGGGATTATGACCGCGGTATGGCTCCGGGACGTGGTGGGGGATTACAAGGCGATCCTCCCGGACGGCACGGCGCATCGCTATGGGTGCAGCGGTATTGACGGACTGACGGTCGCTCCTGCTTTCGGCGGATCGGTCGCAGACGCATGTGTATACGTGGCGTATGGCATATACGGAGACGTACATCGGACGGACAACGATCATCAGGTGATTCTCTGCTACGACCGTGCGTCGCTTGCCGGCTATGCCAAACCGATCCGGCAGGACGCCATGCACCAAAGCGGTCCCGAAAAACCGGATCACAAGTACTTTCTCTACACGGGAAATACCGTCTATGGCGTGCAGAATCTCGAATACGACGCGGCAAGCGGAAATTTCTACCTCTGCGTCTATGCCGGACAAAAGCCTGCGTTCCCCAATCCGCCGATGTTCGTTGTCGATGGACACAAAATGCCGGTCGTGCAGCCGCTCATCGGACTTTCGGAATCGGGAGAGACGCTCTCTCTGACCGCAGATACCGGCTTGACCGGCTTATCCTTCCCCCACGGCTCGACGGGCTTTTATGCGTATGGAGACGGGCAGTTTGCCATATCCATAGATGGTCACACCCCGGAGGGATATTACACAAACGTCGTGCCATACCGCTATGTTGACGGTACGTTTGTGCCTGTGACATGATCCGGTGGATTTCTCCATATCTTTTTGTATATAAGCTCTGGACAAGACATGAGAAATATGGTACAATTGGGAAAACGCCCATACGGGAAGGCTCTGCTTGCAGGTCGTTTGTGCCAAAATTCCGAGAACCAGAGCTTTTTTGCACAAGCGGATGGGCGGCATATCCCTTTGGAGAAAATCGCTTTTGTCGGGGAGGTTTTCCGATGAAGGCAACACGGATATACAGGAGGAATGACTATGGATAAGGTAAAAGTCGGCGTATTCGGTGCCGGGCGCGGGATCACGATGGTGAACGAGCTGATCCACGATCCCTGCGCGGAGCTGGTGGCGGTCTGTGACAAATATGTACCGCTGCTCGATCACTGCCGGGAGGTAGCGGAAGGCGCGGGGCTGAACCATGTAGCGTACTATGAGCGGTTCGACGACTTTATCGAGCACGATATGGACGCTGTGGTGCTTGCCAATTATGCGAATGAACACGTCCCGTTTGGGATCCGGCTCATGGAAAGCGGCCGGCACATCATGACGGAATGCCTGACCTGCTCGACGATGGCGGAGGCGGTACAGCTGATCGAATGTGTGGAGAGAACGGGCAAGGTTTATTCCTATGCGGAGAATTACTGCTATACTCCTGTGCGCTGGGAAATGCGGAATCGGTATCGGCGCGGCGACATTGGCGAGCTGATGTACGCAGAGGGCGAATATGTCCACGACTGCTCCCCCATCTGGCCGCAGATCACGTATGGCGAACGGAACCACTGGCGGAATCTGATGAGCTCCACGTTCTACTGCACGCACTCCATCGGACCGATCCTCTATATGACCGGACTCCGCCCCGTACAGGTATCCGCGTTTGAAACGCCGAATATGCCGTTCATGCGGAATCTCGGCACCGGCTCCGGTACGCTTGGCATGGAGGTCATCACCCTTTCAAACGGCGCGTTTTTCAAGAGTCTTCACTTCGGCATGAAGCACACGCGCCACTCCAATTACCAGCTCAACGGCGATCTCGGCGCACTACAGGATATGGGCGACGGACACATCGCGGTCTACACGGAGGAGCCGAACCAGAACGGACGCGGCAAGCATGAGGAATATGTTCCTGCACCGTGCCATGGCGGGAGAACAGCTCATTCCGAAGAATTTTTGGGGGGTGGGGGTGTTTCCGGTTTCTGTCTTTGACGAGGTCCGCAGAAGATGGGAATGCGGCGAACCGGGCTGATGCTCGTCCCACGCACCAAATGAAGCAGAAAAATCCGGCTTTCTACGGTTTTTACGCCGCGGACAGCCGGTTTTTTGTTATGATTTGCCCTTTTCCGCCAAATACAGTTTCACCCGGTTGTCGATGCGCTCCGCTGCCTCCTCTGCTGTGCCATTGCCCGCGAGGTAGGCGGAGATTTCGTCTGCAAGGATGTCCGAGACCGCGTCCGGCACCATATTTTCACATAACGGCGCGCCGATGCTGTCGATATACAGTTCGATCCCGTCCCAATCCACATCCGTATGGCGTATCAATACACCGCTGGAACCGATCGTCTCCTCTATTTCTTTCGCATTACGTTTGTCATATGTAAATTCAGCGCAACCGTTGTCATACCGTGCCACGGAAAGATCGGTGTTGTCATCCACGAGCTTCCGGAACGCCGTATGTGTAATAGGAAAACCTCCGGTATACGACCTATTCTCATCCTGCGCAAGCATATATCGAACAAACTGCCACGCTTCTTCTTTCTGCATGGAAGAGTCGAAAATACTGTAGTGTATCATACCATCGTCCCACCATACACGCAGACTATCCTTGTCTGCCGGATACCCAATGCGCTCTGTATCTTCCTTGCCAAAATACATCCAGTCACCATACCAGTCCTCTATAGCGCTGTAGCTGTACACTTTGATAGCGATCTCACCATTCCGATATGGTGCATACTGGCTTGTCACACGGTCAAACGGGATCTCTGGCACGTTATCCGGCAGAGATTTCGCGTAGGTAAGCAGTCTCCGGAACGATGGTGTTTGAAAACCATCGTGCAGAAACGTCCGGTACGTGCCATCTTTGACAAGACTCCAGAACACACCACTTTGGGATGTTCCGGACGGATACTGGTCAAAAACATCCAGCATTTCATCCAACGACCACTGCGTCTTTTTCCCGATGTATTCCCTACTTGTCAGGAGTGTCAAAAATCGGATCCTTGCCGGGATCGCCGCGAGCCTGCCGTCTACGGTGTAGAGCTTGCTGATACAGGCGAAAAGGTCCCCCTCGTCAAAGGTGGGATCCTGCTTCATCAGCACATACAGGTCGGTAAAAATCCCGCTCGTGAACAGCTCCAGGTACGGTCTGTCATCAAAGGAGTCCAAATATACATCCGGCGTACATAGCTTATTCAGTATGTCGGAGCCGAGCTTGTACGCGCCGCCGTACGGATTTTCCGCGTTGTTATACTGATTGTAATCATGCACCGTCACCCGAACCTCGTTCTGTTCCCGGTTGAATCGCACGATTTCTGCCATGATATCCGCACTGATGCCACAGCCGACCACCTGCAGCACCGGAATATCGGAAAGCCGCACATCTCCAACACGTGGGAAAATACCGTACTCCAATGTGCTGGAACCGGTATCGCCGACATATCCAATGAGAAACCGTTCCTCGTCTATATAGACTACCTCCCGCACAACATCGGAAACATCGGAATTCAGAAAATCCATCAGAAGCGTTGCGGTATCTGTCTCCAGAGATATGCCGTAGATGCCAATCGCATTGTAACAATAGACATCGTAACCATCTCCAAAGAAGTAACCGCTTGGCTCGATCCCCGCCGGCACCGCAAGCGCGTCTCCTACCGTCTGCTCCACACGGTTGATGGGACAAAGTCCCGTTCTCCATCGCTGGAGCCAAACCGTGCCATCCTGCGCGTTGGTCATTGCGGTGATCCCACCAGTATCATATCCCACACCACTGCTTAGCTCCTTTTGGAAAACGAGATTTCCCGCTGGATCACAGACCCATAAAGTTGAATCACCTGCAATATAGAAATACCCATCCGCATCCCGCGTCAGCCGCATACGGAATATGTCGTTCCGCTTCATGTCCAGAGAGGACAGCATTTCTGTTTCCTCCACAGTTCCATCCGTCCATACGTAAGACAGCGTCGCTGTAAGCTGTCCGTTTTCCTGATTACTAAAGTTTTTCGTTACAACTGCCGCGCCGTTTTCTACCGGCAGGAGAATCGTGCGCATATTCGCATTGAAAAAAGTGGAGATTCCTCTGCGTGTATCGGACAATACCATCTGTTTCCACGGGTCTTCCCCGGTTTGCGGAATATAGTATAGAATTTCCGTCTCCGTCACAGCATCGTACCCGTTTTCATCCGTGGTGTATTCCTCCGTGTGGCACTGGAAACAATACGCACCGTCCACAATCCCGCGAAAACCGGCGACCATATACCCCTCCGGAAACAAGGCAGGCTCCATACGGTACACGTTGGTCAGCACCTCATCCGTTTGCACAGGCTCCGTTTTTGTACACCCACCCAAGCAGCATAGCACCGCAAGCGTCGCGCAAATCCATTTCCGCATAACAAAAACTCCTGTCTGTGATGTATGATTTGTATCGTCACAGACAGGATACCATATTTTTTATGAAATTGCAAGAGAAACCTTCCGGAAATTCAGTGTTTTTCCGCCAAATACAGTTTCACCCGGTTGTCGATGCGCTCCGCTGCCTCCTCTGCTGTGCCATTGCCCGCGAGATAGGCGGAGATTTCGTCCTCGATCAGCGACGTAACCTCGGCGGGAAGATACGTGCCTGTCACCGGGGCTCCCACGCGGTCGAGATATGCCTCCGCTTCGTCCCAGTCCACGTCGCTGCCCCCAATCTTTTCTCCGCGGACCGTGCCGTCGGAGGCGCGCAGATCGCTGCTTTTGCCGTAGGAATAGCTGCCGTTATAATACGCGACCACGGCGGTGTTCTGCAGCTTGTCCGCAAGATCGCGGAAGGCGGTGTGCGTCAGAGGAATGTTCATGCGCCAGATGTCGTCGGGATCCGGCTCGTATTTGGTGATGTATTTGAGAAACGTCCACGCGGCGTCCTTTTTCGCCGAGGATTCCATGATGGAGTAGAGGTTGACGAGCGTCGAGAACTGCTCCCCAGCCTTGCCCGGGTAGCCGATGCACACCGTATCGTCGTGGAAATACACGCGCTCTAAAAGAAAATCGAGCATCGTATTGTAGCCGTTTGTCGCCGCGACCGCCGTGCCGTTCTGATATTACTCATAAATATTGGCGTTCCGGTCATACACGTACGCGGGAGATTCCGGCTGGAGGGTATCGAGAAAACGGAGATACCGCAGGAAGGTTTTCCCGGCAAAGCGCGACTTGTCCCCGTCGATGTAGGTCGCGTAGCCCTGGGAACCCATGAGCTTCCACGACACGTTGTCCTGCCCCAGATCCTTCATGAGGGACACACCTTCCGGCAGGCGGTCGTTTACATCCAGCATTTCTTCAATCGTCCAGTCTTTGCGCTTGCCGACGTATTCCCGATTCGCGATCAGGGTCACGAACCGGATATTGGACGGAAGCGCTGCGAGCTTGCCGTCGATGGTAAAGAAGTTTTTCACACAGCCGAAGAGCTCTCTCTCGTCGTAGTCCGGATCCGCTTTCATCAGCACCATAAGATCCGTGCAAAGTCCCGCGTCGAGTATGGCGACGTATCCGATGTCCTCCATGGTGCCGGTCACGAGATCCGGATGGTATATGCCGGTCACGAGATCCATCCCAAGCCTGTCCGCGCCGCCGTTTGGATTCTCCATGCTGTCAAACCGGCTGTAATCGTTCAGCGTAACGCGTATTTTCTCCACAGCGTATTCCTGATTGAAGCGGACGATGGCGGCAACCAGATCCCGCGAAACGGATATGCCAGCGACGTCGAGCACCGTCATGTCGGCAAGATCCACGTCGGCGGACTTTTCGTAAATGCCGTAGACGTTTTCCGCCGTCACCTCGTCCGTGTAGCCGATGAGAAAGTGCGTTTCATCAATGTAGGCGAGATCGCAAATGGTGCTGGGAATGTTGGAATTGAGAAAGCTTAATAGAAAATCCGGGGATTCCGTCTCCGCGGAATAGCCGTACACACCGACTTCATTGTAATAGTAGAGATCGTATCCGTCCCCAAAGAAAAAGCCGTTCGCGTGTGCCGACGCCGGAATCTCCACCGCATTGCCTATCTCTCCATGCACCCGATCGATGAGATACAGTGTCATGGACTCCGTGGTGTAATCCATCCAGGAGGCATACACCGTATCGTCCGGCGCGAGCACCAGATCGTAGTAGTATTCTTCCGTTTCTATCTTTGTCTCCGGCGTGAGATCGGGCGCTATGATCCACAGATCCGCCTCCCCGCGCAGATACAGCCGTCCGGTGCTGTCACAGACCGCCGTCAGATTCGTGAGATCCCTCTCGCGCATGTCCGTCTCGGTCGTCACATCGTCAATGCAACGGGTCGTGCCGCCGTATTCCTCCATCGTAATGGATATGGTGGTATCGCTCCCTGTCCATACGCGCGCGATGGTGATACAGCCGCCCGGGTATGCCAGCACCTTTGTGAACCGGTCGTCAAAACTCATGTACCCGCCATCCACGGTCTTTTCCCACACGACCTTTTCCGACGCCTCTTCCGCATGGATCGTGCCATCCGCGTCGATTGGCAGCATATAGAGAATGTCCTTTGTTACCGCGCGAAAATCCGGTGTACCCTCTTCGCCTGTCACATCCTCATACCAGCACTGGAACGCGTACGCGCCGTCGATGCTCCCGAGATAGTTCTTGATCTCGCAATGCTCCGGCGGCGTGATCGGAGTGCCGGTATACACATTCGTGAGAATGGACGGCGTTTCCACAAGCTCTGTCGGATCCGCTTTGCCGCAGCCGGAGAGGAGGATCCCCATCGCAAGGATACCACCAAGCCACACAAGCCGTTTTTTCGAGTAGGTCATTTGCTCCCCCTATACACGACATGGCATATCCCCATTTTTCACAGGAATATGCCATATTCTTTGTATCGATCAGTTGTTTTCCGCGAGATAGAGCTTCACACGGCTCTGGATCATGCTTGCCGTATCGGACGCGGATTTGGTGCCGCCCATGTAGCTGGAGATCTCCTCCTTGATGATGTCCTGCACCTCATACGGCAGACTGTTGTTGACCGCCGGACTGCCGATCTCGTCGAGCCACTTTTCGATACCGTCCCAATCCACATCGGACGTGCGCAGTGCCATCCCCTGTGATTCGTCAAAGTCAATATCCTCCGGACTCATTTCGCCCCAGGACGCGCCGCCGTTGTTGTAGATGATGAAGGTATAATTCTTGATCTTCTCGATCATCTTCTTGAAGTTGGAATGGAACAACGGCACACTGTCGTTGTTCGCATCACTCTGCAATAGTGCGGATTTGACAAAGAGCCACGCGATATCCTTGTATTCCGAATCCTCCATGATGCTATAGAGACACGTGTACTGTGAAAGCGGTGTACCGCCGCCCTTGCCGTTCACGCTCGGATAGCCAATACGCACCGTATTATCCTTGCCGAAATAAGCCAGCTCTTCAAACCAGCTGTTGATGCCCCAATAACTCTTCCGCACCGTTGTGTATTTGCCGGACTGGTATTCCGCGTACATATTGTCGTTGTCGTACTCGTATTCGGAATCGGGCAGGCTCTCCGGCAATGTCTTCAGATACTCCAGCAGACGGGTGAAGGTCGGAGAGTCGAAAGAACATTCGTCGCCGTCCACGAACGACATGAGTCCGTTTTCGCCGAGCAGATTATAGGTGAACGAATCCCTCGTCAAGCTCCGTGCGATAGAGGTGCCGTCCGGGAGAGAATCGATCACATCGAGCATTTCATCGAGCGTCCATGTGGTTTTGCCGCCAAGGAGGGATTTGTTGCCGAGGAGCGTTTCGATACTGATCTCGGACGGAAGTGCGAGCAGCTTGCCGTCGATGGTGTAGCTGTTCTTCACGCAGCCGAACAGATCGGACAGGTCAAATTCCGTATCTCCTGCGGCAAGCGTATTGTAGTCGGCAAACAGTCCTTTTTCAAGGAAGGCGGAATATGCGCTGTCGGAAATCTGCCCGATGACGATATCCGGCTTGTAAAGACCGTTCAGCACATCGTTCGCAAGCTTGGTTTCCCCGGCGGTGTAGTCCTCCGGTGTATTGTACTGGCTGTAATCCGTGTAGACCACGCGCATATCCTTATGCTTCCGATTGAAATCCGCCACACGGGAGTTCAGATCATATGGCGCATTTGTCAAGGCAATTTCCACAACGGTGGTCTTGGACAGATCGATGTCTCCGGATTTTGTGAATACGCCGAATTTGCGGTCCCATGTGACCCGATCGTAATACTGTAAGAGGAACGAATCCGCATCTATGTAGTACACGCCCTCCAGATCGCCGCTTATGTCGGAATTCTGGAAATTCATCAGAAGCGTTCCGTTCTCATCCCCGGTGTTGTAGCCGTAGATCCCGGTCGTGTTGTAATAATACAGGGTGTATCCATCCCCGAAGAAGATGCCGTTGAACTCGACATTTTCCGGCAGCACGATCGGATCGCCGAATTTCCGGTTCTGGACATCCACCGGCGCACAGGTCATACCGTCCGCTCCGTAATACTGTGCATAGACCTTACCGTCCGGGGATGCGCTCATATTCTGGATATAATTGCCGTCTTGAATGGCGAAGGAGTAATTCAGATCCGCGTCAAACACCCAGAGATTGGAGTCGCCTGCCAGAAAGATATTGCCGTCCTTGTCGCATTCGATATACTGGATATACAGATAGTCGTCGCTCGTCTGGAAGTTTTTATCGATGTCTTCCGCGCGCTTTTCCGTGCCGTCGTCATAGAACAGCGCAATATCATAGCTGGTGGAGCTGCTTTTCGGATCATAATTTGTGGTCAGCTCCACTCTGCCGCCATCAAAGAAATGGACCGACATATCGGAATAATTTACGTTCGTTTCGTCATTGCCCTTCATCTCGATGGTAGACAGCACATCCTCCGTATACGCGCCGCCGTCTGCGGGAAGAGAGAGCAGCACATTTTTAGACAGCGAATAGAAATTCTCCGTACCATACTCACCGCTCGATTCATAATAGCTTGCCTGGAATCGGAACGCACCATCCTGCATCCCCACGTAGCTGTTGACGTGATACCCTTCCGGCAAGGTCAGATCCCGGCAAGCGTATACATTGGTGAGGAGCTGCGGCTTTTCGACCGCCTGTCCCTCCGTCTCGCTCGCCGGATCCGTTTTTGCACCGCATCCCGCCAGCATCAGCATCGCAAGAAGCGCCGCACACCATTGTTTTTTCTGCATTTTTTCTTATCCTTTCGCATACATTCTTTCGCATACATTTTCTGGTTGTTTACATTACGATCTTATAGTACCAGAAAAGGCGGTTCTTTGCAAGAGGTTTTTCTGGAACGTAAGGTTTCCTTAAATGATTTTTCAGGAATTTAATACTTCCTTAAATGAAAATGGACAAAGCGGCGCGAAAAAAGAGCGGATCGTCTCTGCCCTTTCCCCGGATCTTGTTATTTCTCCGCGTGCGCGATATAGGATGGTGCCTCATGGGCAAAATTCTGATGAGACTGTGTGAGAGCATATCCTCTATAGGCACACAGCTCCCCGTTAACACACGGGTGTCGCAACACGGGTGTCGCAGCGCGCGGTAAAGGAACAGATCTTTTGGGAATGCAGACGGGAATTTCTCTTTTTTCAAAAAAAGCATTGACAAATACCGGTTTTTCTGCTATACTTATATGCTGAACGGACTGTTTTTGCAGCCGTCTCTCTGCCGCTGAATATCTACAGCGGTCTGAAGTCCATAGGGAGGTATAAAATGGAAAAGATCTTAAACTCTTACGAAACCCTTTATGTTATCGACCCCGATCTTTCTGAGGAAGCTACCAAGGCGATGATCGAAAAGTTCACCGCACTGATCGCGGACAATGGAACCGTGGGCGAAATCAACGAATGGGGCAAACGCAAGCTGGCTTATCCGATCAACGACAAGCCGGAAGGATACTATGTCCTTGTCAACTTCGAGAGCGAATCCGCTTTCCCGGCTGAGCTTGAGAGAATCTTCGGCATCACCGAGGGCATCATGCGTTCCATCGTGATCCGTCACGAAGACAAGAAGAAAGCCGATAAGAAAGAGGCATAACGCTCTGCCGAAACGAAAGGAAGGCTGATTATGGCTAACTTTAATTTCAACAAGGTTATTCTGGGCGGACGGCTCACCGCGGATCCGGAGCTGAAGACAACCCCCTCCGGCATTTCCGTTACGTCCTTCACCGTTGCCGTCAACAGACGGGTCAGTAAGAACGCCACAGAAGAACCGCAGGCAGATTTCTTCAATGTCACCGCATGGCGTACCACCGCGGAGTTCATCACCCGGTATTTCCGCAAGGCAAGCTCCATCTGCGTCGTCGGCTCGCTCCAGACCAGAAGCTGGGTGGATCAGCAGGGTATGAAGCGGTTTGCTACCGAAATCGTGGCGGATGAAGCGTTCTTCGTGGATGCCAAGAGTGAAAGCCCGCTCGCCGTACAGCAGGCCGCCGCATACGCGGGACAGGCTTACGGCGCACCCCAGCAGCCCCAGAATGCGTATATGCCCGACAGCTATGCTGCTCCGTATACGGCAAATGCCGCCCCTGCCGCTCAGGCACCGCAGCAGTCCGGATTCGCGTCAAGCGCGGCTCCGAAATTTGAAGAGATTGCAGGAGATGAAGAGCTGCCGTTCTGATCACCCGATTTCGGGCAGTCCATTTTGGACAATACGGCGCGATTCCATCCCTACCCGCACTCTTTCCCCGAAAAATGATAACAGGAGGATTTCATAAGCAATGGATACTGAAAAGAATGAAGTTGTAACCGAAGAAGTAGCTGCTCCCGCAGAAAGAGAAGCCGCTCCCGCACAGGCAGCTCCTGCCGCAAGACCGGCGATGCGTCCGAACAGAAGAAGAAAGAAAGTCTGCGCCTTCTGTGCCGATGGCATTGACGAAATCGACTACAAGGATACCATCCGTCTGCGCAAGTTCGTTTCCGAAAGAGCGAAGATTCTGCCCCGCCGGATCTCCGGTACCTGCGCAAAGCACCAGAGACAGCTGACCACCGCCATCAAGCGCGCCCGTCACGTTGCCCTGCTGCCCTACATCAGCGACTAAGGATTTTCAGAACAGGTTCTGAAAATCGGAAGGTCAAAATGCTTTTTGATCTTCTCTTATAAGCTGATTTTCTCGGAAACAACATTTCCACGTACTTTTTTTACGGACCGGTGTCTGTATGACCGTTCCGTTTCCCCAAGCGAAATACAAAAATCAACAACCAAAATTGCCCGCTTTTGTGTCCGTAAGATGCATGGCGGGCTTTTTTGTTCTTCTCTTCCCCTGTACGACAAACGAAAATCCGGAGACATAACGCGGCATCCCCGGATTTTTCTTCAGTATTCAGTTCTGCTCCGCGAGATAGACAGACACGCGGCTCTGGAGCATCTTTGCCGTCTCCTCAGCCGAACGCGCACCGCCAAGATATGTACCGATCTCTTCAGAGATAATGTTCGATAACTCCTCCGGATACGCGAATTGCAGCGCAGGCGCACCGGATGCGTCCAACCAACGCTCTACCGCGTCAAAATCGACGTCTTCTTTGGAACAGGCTTCTCCCGGACTGCCCCCGTACATCCCGTTTTCGTCCAGCTCCAACGGTTTGTCACTGCCGTTGATTCCGCCGCTGTAATGCATAAAGTAGTACAGCTGTCGGCCCGCATACAGGGCTCGGTATTTATCGCGCAGCACGGGAATGGTGCCTTCCGAACCGACGGCGGGATCCACATAGCTGGCGCACGTTTTCAGATAGTCCCACGCCAGCTCCGGCTCCGCACAGGAGGACAGGATCGTGAAAAGCTCCGCCTCTCTGTTCACCAGCGTACCGTTTTTTCCGTCCGCGGTCGGGAACCCGCAGTAGGCGATGTTGTCCTTGCCAAAATACATATCGTTGCAGAGAAAGCTGGATACACTGCCCCGGACCCTGTCTTTTGTCGCCAACGCCTTGCCTGTGCGGCAGTTCGTGAAAATCCCATAGGGTCTTTCCGCGCTGACCGTAACGTCATACGCAAAGTCGCCCGTCTCCGGCAGCGTATCGATGTAGGAGAGCAGTGCGAGGAAATCCTCGTTGTCAAACGAACAGGTCTTCGCGTCCCAGTCGATAAACGCCGACAGCATTTCCGACTGACCGCCGAACAACTCATAATATGTCATCTTGTCGATGGTCGCGTCGTAGACCGTCCCCTCCGGCAGTGCGTTCAGGAATGTCACAAATTCGTGCGTCGTCCAGCCGCTCCGTTCCCCGACGACGGATTTGTTGGCGATCACGGTGCGCAGATCGATCCGCGCGGGGATCCCATAGAGCTTGTCGTCCTTCGTGTAGCTGTGAAATACATAGCCGAATATGTTCTCCCGGTTGAAGGTGGCGTCCCTCTCCACATAAGTCATGAGATCGAGAAACCAGTCGTCCTCGATGAGGGTGCGGTAGGAATCCTGCGCGAGACTGCCTACGAGCACATCCGGCCGGTAGGTGCCTGTGCGAAGTTCCCGTCCAAGGCGTTCGTCATCCTCATAAGCGTTAAATTCCTTCAGTACCACGCGCTTGTCGGGATGCGCCTTGTTGTACCGCACCGTCAGCCGGGACAAAAGCGCGCTGCTGTCCGGATTGATGTAGCAAACCTGCAGCGTCGTGATGGTGGACAGATCGAGATCCGGGGCTTTTTCGTATACCGCCACAGCCGCGTCCGATTCGTCGATGAGAAATCCGCCGTCCGGGAGCGCGCGGACATAGTTCACATATCCCGCCACGTTGGAATTGGAAAAATCCATCACGAGCGTCTCTGCCGCCCCATCGGACGCATCCGTGTTTATCGTATAGATGCCGCTTGCATTGTAGCCGCAGAGGGTATCGTCCGCGCCGAAGAACAGACCGTCCATCTCCGCAATTCCCTCCGGCATGGCAAGCGGTGTGCCGAGCTTTCCGCGCTCTCTTTCGACCGGGACAAGGGTCAGCACATCGCGCCACACCGGGAAATACACCGTTCCGGCACTGTCCGTCACCGCGTTCATAAGATAATCGCCCGTGCGGATCACGTCAGATTCGGACAAATCTGGTGCGAGCAGGAGCAGATTCGTCTCGGAGGTCAGATAGAGATAGCCGTCCTTGTCCGCCCAGCAGCCGTCGACGGAGAAATAGCTGTTCGTTGGCGTCGGGAAGAGCGTGGACAGCTCCTCGGATTCCGCCGTCATCGCGCCGTCCCGGAACAGGCGGACATAGTACCGGTGCGCGTCCTTCTCCGTGTCATATTCGTGCACCAGCGCCGCGATCCCGCCGTCCGGCAGCAGCGCCAGCCGCCCCACCCCGGTAATTTCACTCTGCACGTCCGTCTGTTTATCCGCCGCTGTGAGGTAGCTTACATCCTCCATCGTTCCCTGCCCGCCCGTCACCGGCACCGTGCAGAGATACGGGCCATATGCCACTCCCTGCGCCTCCGTGATCCGTTTGGTCGCATGGAATACAAGCGCGTTCTCCGTCACCTGGATGAGATCCACAAGCGTGGTATCCGCGTCCGTCTGGATCTCCGTAGCACGGTAGATGTTTGTGAGGTATTGTGCGCTATCCGTCTGTTCAGCGGTTTCCGGTTCTGTTTCCGTCACCGTTTTCCTGCATCCTGGGATCGACAGCGTAAAAAGGATCGCCGCCATACCGAGCACCAGCGCGTTTTTGAGATGGTGATTTCGCATATTGGGCTCCTTTCTCATGATGTGTTTTGGTGTATTATCCTGTCGGATGCGGTAGGCTAGTTCTGCTCCGCGAGATACAAAGACACGCGGCTCTGGAGCATTTTTGCTGTCTCCTCTGCCGAGCGCGCGCCCCCGAGGTAGCTGCCAATCTCTTCGGTGATGATGTTTGTCAGCGCCTCCGGGTACGCGAACCGGAGCACAGGGGAGCCGATCTCATCCAGCCATTTCTCGATTCCGGCAAAATCGATGTCGTCGCTCGTATAGAAGTCGCCCGGTTCTCCGCGATAGGTGCCGTCCTCATCGGGAGTCCGCTCGCTCGTCCCCCAGCTCATGCCGCCGTTGTAACGCAGATGGTAGTATGTTTTCCGATCGCTCTTCAATTCCCGGAATTGGCTGTGGAGCGCAGTAATGCCATCTTCAAAGTCGCCGCCGTCCTCATACTGATAGCTGATGTACATCTTGATGTAATCCCACGCCAGCTCTTTATCCGCACAGAACGACAGGATCGTGCAAAGCTGTGCGGTGGACTGCAATAGAGTTCCGTTTTTGCCGTCTGCCGTCGGATAGCCGCAGTAGACGGTATTGTCCTTGCCAAAATAGCCGTAATTGCGGATAAAGCCCTCGATACCGCCGTGGAAGGACCCCATTGTCGCTAAAGTTTTGCCATTGCGATACTCTGTAAATTCGCCATAGGGATTCGCTTCGCTGACCTCATAATTGCGTTCATCTGTGTCTGTCTGCGGCAGGGACGCGATGTACTGGAGCAGGGAGAGAAAGTCCTCGCTGTCAAAGGAGCAGGTCTTCTCGTCCCAGTTCACAAACGCCGCCAGCATTTCCGACTGACCGCCGAAGAGATTCCAATAATTCTCCTGTGCAATGCCGGATCTGAATTTTGTCCCCTCCGGCAGCGCGTTCAAAAACTCGACAAATTCGTGCGTCGTCCAACCGTTCCGATCGCCCACCACGGATTTGTTGCCAATCACGGTACGGAACACGATACGCCGCGGAATCCCATAGAGCTTGCCGTCCTTGCTATAGCTGTTGAAAACACAGTCGAACAGATTGTCGCGGTTCAATGTATCGTCCGCTTCCACAAAGGGCATCAGATCGGTGAAGTAGTCGTCCTCAATCAGAGAGCGATAGGTATTTTCCGAGAGTCTGCCAAGGATCACGTCCGGCGTATAGGTACCTGTGCGGATCTCCTGCCCCAGCATTTCCTCGTTGTCATACTGTGTCAGCACCACGCGTTTGTCCGGATGCTCCCTGTTGTACAGTATCGTGAGCTGCGGCAGAAGGCGGTCACCGCTTGCCGTAGAACAGACCTGCAACACCGTAGTCGTGGAAAGATCGAGATCCGGCGCCTTTTCGTAGATCGCCGTGGACCGCTCATAGGACAGTGTGTCGTACATCGCGATGAGGAATTTGCCGCCCGGTACATAGCGGATGAAATCGACACTGCCTGCCAGATTGGAATTTCCGAAATCCACCACAATCGTCTGCGGCTCCCCCTCCGTGCCGTCTGTGCGCAGCGTGTAGATCCCGGTGTCATTATAGCCGTAGAGCGTC